>NZ_JBGMNK010000041.1:0-320 GCF_051336905.1 Pantoea sp. C8B4 | reverse complement strand
AGCTCAGCTGGGAGAGCGCCTGCCTTGCACGCAGGAGGTCAGCGGTTCGATCCCGCTTAGCTCCACCATTACAGTGACTCAAAACAATACTTCAGAGCGTACCGGAAACGGTGTGCTGCGAAGTATTATGCTCTTTAACAATCCGGAACAAGCTGAAAATTGAAACGACACGTCGCGTTCATTCTCCGTAATAAGAATGAATAAACGATGTGTTCGAGTCTCTCAAATGCTTGCAGTCTGCATGCGTTGTAAAACGCCTGTGGGTTGTGAGGTTAAGCGACTAAGCGTACACGGTGGATGCCCTGGCAGTCAGAGGCGAT
>NZ_JBGMNK010000040.1:0-323 GCF_051336905.1 Pantoea sp. C8B4 | reverse complement strand
CAGACCCGTGAGCACATCCTGCTGGGTCGTCAGGTTGGCGTTCCTTACATCATCGTGTTCCTGAACAAGTGCGACATGGTTGATGATGAAGAGCTGCTGGAACTGGTAGAGATGGAAGTTCGCGATCTGCTGTCAGCATACGACTTCCCAGGCGACGATACTCCAATCGTACGCGGTTCTGCTCTGCAGGCACTGAACGGTGTTGCTGAGTGGGAAGAGAAGATCATTGAGCTGGCTGGTCACCTGGATAACTACATCCCAGAGCCAGTACGTGCAATCGACCTGCCGTTCCTGCTGCCAATCGAAGACGTATTCTCAATCTC
>NZ_JBGMNK010000039.1:0-418 GCF_051336905.1 Pantoea sp. C8B4 | reverse complement strand
CCTGCGGTTGGATCACCTCCTTACCTGAAGATACCTTCCCGCGCAGTGCTCACACAGATTGTCTGATAGAAAAGTAATGAGCAAGACGGCTGCGAAGTCGTGACACGAATCGTGTCCCCTTCGTCTAGCGGTTAGGACTCCGCCCTTTCACGGCGGCAACAGGGGTTCGAATCCCCTAGGGGACGCCACTTGCTTGGTGACAGGTGAAAGGTGTCTCCACAGTATCTCAAAACCAGCTTGCGAGCTGCGTTTGAGATATTGCTCTTTAACAATCCGGAACAAGCTGAAAATTGAAACGACGTGTCGGTTCATTTCTCCGTAATAAGAAATGAATGATGACATGTTCGAGTCTCTCAAATGCTTGCAGTCTGCAGCGTTGTAAAACGCCTGTGGGTTGTGAGGTTAAGCGACTAAGCGT
>NZ_JBGMNK010000038.1:0-851 GCF_051336905.1 Pantoea sp. C8B4 | reverse complement strand
CGCCGCTACTGGGGGAATCTCGGTTGATTTCTTTTCCTCTGGGTACTTAGATGTTTCAGTTCCCCAGGTTCGCCTCGCAACACTATGTATTCATGTTGCGATGATGCACAGAGTGCACCGGGTTTCCCCATTCGGACATCGTCGGCTGTAGCGGTTCATATCACCTTACCGACGCTTTACGCAGATTAGCACGTCCTTCATCGCCTCTGACTGCCAGGGCATCCACCGTGTACGCTTAGTCGCTTAACCTCACAACCCACAGGCGTTTTACAACGCTGCAGACTGCAAGCATTTGAGAGACTCGAACACATCGTTTATTCATTCTTATTACGGAGAATGAACACGACGTGTCGTTTCAATTTTCAGCTTGTTCCGGATTGTTAAAGAGCATAATACTTCGCAGCACACCGTTGCCGGTACGCTCTGAAGTATTGTTTTGAATCACTGTAATGGTGGAGCTAAGCGGGATCGAACCGCTGACCTCCTGCGTGCAAGGCAGGCGCTCTCCCAGCTGAGCTATAGCCCCATACAGTTACTGCAGAGACCTTCTACTACCACTCACCAGGAGTTACTTTTTCATTTACATGAAAACGTAAATTCGTGCTCAGGCAAGGCATGTAGGAGGGAAGTTTACTTGGGTAAACGACCGAGTACATAACGCCGCATGAGTGCGAATTTGGTAGGCCTGAGTGGACTTGAACCACCGACCTCACCCTTATCAGGGGTGCGCTCTAACCACCTGAGCTACAAGCCTGTAGAGGTTTTTTCTGCTCGTTACTTTTCTATCAGACAATCTGTGTGAGCACTGCGCGGGAAGGTATCTTCAGGTAAGGAGGTGATCCAACCGCAGG
>NZ_JBGMNK010000037.1:0-1221 GCF_051336905.1 Pantoea sp. C8B4 | reverse complement strand
TGACCTGCCCCCAGTATTAGATACAACCTTCAGTTAGTAATGTCGGTTGATTTTTCTTCATGCCTCCCGTTTCGCCAGCCTGCTGCAAATTCAGATGGCGTCTGGTAATTCAGCGATGAATGAGGTCTGGATTCGTTATAGTCCTGCCGCCAGTCATTAATGATTTTCCTGGCATGAAGAACATCGCTGAACCAGTGCTCATTCAGGCATTCATCCCGAAAGCGACCGTTGAAACTCTCAATAAATCCGTTCTGAGTTGGCTTGCCCGGCTGGATTAAGCGCAACTCAACACTATGTTCAAAGGCCCATTGATCCAGCGCGCGGCAGGTAAATTCCGGGCCCTGATCGGTTCTTATCGTCGCAGGATATCCACGAAACAACGCAATGCTGTCCAGAATACGCGCGACCTGAACACCTGAAATCCCGAAAGCGGCGGTGATCGTCAGACACTCCTTCGTGAAATCATCCACACAGGTCAGGCACTTAATCCGGCGGCCGCTGGCAAGTGCATCCATGACAAAATCCATCGACCATGTCAGGTTCGGCGCATCCGGGCGAAGAAGCGGAAGCCGTTCAGTCGCCAGGCCCTTACGGCGGCGCCTGCGTTTTACACCCAGACCGTTAAGGTGATAGATGCGGTAAACCCGCTTGTGGTTGACGTGCAGGCCCTCCCGGCGCAATAACTGCCAGATGCGCCGGTAACCAAATCGCCGGCGTTCAAGTGCCAGCTCTGTGATGCGTAGAGACAGTTGCGCGTCAGCAGCCGGACGCTGGGCCGAATAACGGCAGGTTGAAAGTGACAAACCGGCCAGCCTGCAGGCACGGCGTTGCGACAGACCCGTTGCATCACACATGACCTCCACGGCTTCCCGCTTCTGGTCTGTCGTCAGAACTTTCGGCCCAGAGCCACCTGAAGCGCCTCCTTATCCAGCATGGCTTCAGCGAGCAGCTTCTTGAGACGAGCGTTCTCTTCCTCAAGCGACTTGAGCCGCTTCACTTCGGGAACTTCCATGCCGCCGAACTTTTTGCGCCAGGTGTAAAAGGTGGCGTCTGAAATGGCATGCTTGCGGCAGAGTTCCCGGGCTGAAACCCCGGCTTCTGCCTCGCGGAGAATACTGATGATCTGTTCGTCGGAAAATCGCTTCTTCATGGGGATGTCCTCATGTGGCTTATGAAGACATTACTAACATCGCGGTGTATTAATCAACGGGGAGCAGGTCA
>NZ_JBGMNK010000036.1:0-1225 GCF_051336905.1 Pantoea sp. C8B4 | reverse complement strand
CTGTGAGTTCAACTGATGGACGCAACACACTTATTGAACCGTTCTGCGGGTGATTCATAGTCTAGCGTTTTTCTCGGTCTTTCGTTGAGCTGTCTGGCAACGCTGTTTAGTCTGTGCTGACTGTGAACCGATAAGTCAGTTCCTTTTGGAAAATATTGTCTTAGCAACCTGTTCGTATTTTCATTTGAGCCACGTTGCCAGGGAGATTGAGGATCACAGAAGTAAATCTGGATGTCTGTTGCTACAGTAAACCGGGTGTGGCTGGTCATTTCAGCTCCCCGATCCCAGGTTAATGTTTTATATAGCTCAACAGGTAATTCCCGGGCTTGTCTGATGAGTGCAGATATAACCGTTATGGTCTTGTTGTCCCTGATTTTGGCTAACATAACAAAGCGGGAATGGCGTTCTACGAGGGTGACGATATAGGAGTTTTTCGAGCCCTGGATCAGATCACCTTCCCAGTGACCAGGGATGGCTCTGTCTGAGGCTTCCGGTGGCCTTTCGCTGATAGGTATCGCATTCGGGATTTTCCCTAATCCTTTCCCTTTAAGTGATGACGTTCGGGATCTACGAACCGCTCTTCCGCTTCTGAGGCATTGCTGCAGCTCTTTTTTTAATGCCCCCCGGGTTTGTATAAAAAGCGTTTTATAAATCGTTTCGTGTGACACATGCATTTCCTGATTATCCGGATAACAGCGTTTCAGCCAACCGGCGATCTGTTCCGGCGACCAGTCCTGATGCATCTTCTCTGCAATGATTTTACACAATGTGGGGCTTTCAATTAGCTTGCAAGGTTTTGGTCTCAGAGCATTTTCCCAAGCAGCATTGTCGGCTTTTGCTGCACGGTATTGCTTGGCACCTCCGTGCCTCCTGACCTCGCGGCTAATCGTTGAGGGTGCTCTTGATAAGTTGGCAGCGATGTCCCTGATACTGAGTTTTGCTACCAATCCTCTGGATATTTCTTCTCTTTCATCAAGCGTAAGCGCTAATCGATGCCGCTTTCGAACAGGAGGACGGTAGCCACCTGTCTGGTGGATTGTGGGCATGATAGAAGAATGAAATCTGTCGAACATTCTGGCGATATCATGCAGGGAATCACCTTGTTTATATCTATCCCAGATAATTGCCTTCTGCTCTGGCGTGTAGTTAATACGAGTTCTTCGTTTCATGGCAACGTCCCCCCTTGATTAAGGATAGCGTTGCATCGAGCCATTGAACTCACAGC
>NZ_JBGMNK010000035.1:0-1758 GCF_051336905.1 Pantoea sp. C8B4 | reverse complement strand
GCTCTTTAACAATTTATCAGACAATCTGTGTGGGCACTCGCAGGATTGATATCAGCGTCTCCGGACGTAAAAAATATCAAGTCTCACGAGTGAACACATAATGAAATTCATTATGACGTTTTACAGATGAGCATCGCTGAACTTGTTTCAGCAAATCAAACTTTAAATTGAAGAGTTTGATCATGGCTCAGATTGAACGCTGGCGGCAGGCCTAACACATGCAAGTCGAACGGTAGCACAGAGAGCTTGCTCTTGGGTGACGAGTGGCGGACGGGTGAGTAATGTCTGGGAAACTGCCCGATGGAGGGGGATAACTACTGGAAACGGTAGCTAATACCGCATAACGTCTTCGGACCAAAGTGGGGGACCTTCGGGCCTCACACCATCGGATGTGCCCAGATGGGATTAGCTAGTAGGTGGGGTAATGGCTCACCTAGGCGACGATCCCTAGCTGGTCTGAGAGGATGACCAGCCACACTGGAACTGAGACACGGTCCAGACTCCTACGGGAGGCAGCAGTGGGGAATATTGCACAATGGGCGCAAGCCTGATGCAGCCATGCCGCGTGTATGAAGAAGGCCTTCGGGTTGTAAAGTACTTTCAGCGGGGAGGAAGGCGATGTGGTTAATAACCGCATCGATTGACGTTACCCGCAGAAGAAGCACCGGCTAACTCCGTGCCAGCAGCCGCGGTAATACGGAGGGTGCAAGCGTTAATCGGAATTACTGGGCGTAAAGCGCACGCAGGCGGTCTGTCAAGTCGGATGTGAAATCCCCGGGCTTAACCTGGGAACTGCATTCGAAACTGGCAGGCTAGAGTCTTGTAGAGGGGGGTAGAATTCCAGGTGTAGCGGTGAAATGCGTAGAGATCTGGAGGAATACCGGTGGCGAAGGCGGCCCCCTGGACAAAGACTGACGCTCAGGTGCGAAAGCGTGGGGAGCAAACAGGATTAGATACCCTGGTAGTCCACGCCGTAAACGATGTCGACTTGGAGGTTGTGCCCTTGAGGCGTGGCTTCCGGAGCTAACGCGTTAAGTCGACCGCCTGGGGAGTACGGCCGCAAGGTTAAAACTCAAATGAATTGACGGGGGCCCGCACAAGCGGTGGAGCATGTGGTTTAATTCGATGCAACGCGAAGAACCTTACCTACTCTTGACATCCACGGAATTTAGCAGAGATGCTTTAGTGCCTTCGGGAACCGTGAGACAGGTGCTGCATGGCTGTCGTCAGCTCGTGTTGTGAAATGTTGGGTTAAGTCCCGCAACGAGCGCAACCCTTATCCTTTGTTGCCAGCGGTCCGGCCGGGAACTCAAAGGAGACTGCCAGTGATAAACTGGAGGAAGGTGGGGATGACGTCAAGTCATCATGGCCCTTACGAGTAGGGCTACACACGTGCTACAATGGCGCATACAAAGAGAAGCGACCTCGCGAGAGCAAGCGGACCTCATAAAGTGCGTCGTAGTCCGGATTGGAGTCTGCAACTCGACTCCATGAAGTCGGAATCGCTAGTAATCGTAGATCAGAATGCTACGGTGAATACGTTCCCGGGCCTTGTACACACCGCCCGTCACACCATGGGAGTGGGTTGCAAAAGAAGTAGGTAGCTTAACCTTCGGGAGGGCGCTTACCACTTTGTGATTCATGACTGGGGTGAAGTCGTAACAAGGTAACCGTAGGGGAACCTGCGGTTGGATCACCTCCTTACCTGAAGATACCTTCCCGCGCAGTGCTCACACAGATTGTCTGATAGAAAAGTAA
>NZ_JBGMNK010000034.1:0-2754 GCF_051336905.1 Pantoea sp. C8B4 | reverse complement strand
AAAAACGCCTCTGGCGTTGTAAGGTTAAGCCTCACGGGTCATTAGTACCGGTTAGCTCAATGCATCGCTGCACTTACACATCCGGCCTATCAACGTCGTCGTCTTCAACGTCCCTTCAGGACTCTCTGGGAGTCAGGGAGAACTCATCTCGGGGCAAGTTTCGTGCTTAGATGCTTTCAGCACTTATCTTTTCCGCACTTAGCTACCGGGCAATGCCATTGGCATGACAACCCGAACACCAGTGGTGCGTTCACTCCGGTCCTCTCGTACTAGGAGCAACCCCCCTCAATTCTCCAGCGCCCACGGCAGATAGGGACCGAACTGTCTCACGACGTTCTAAACCCAGCTCGCGTACCACTTTAAACGGCGAACAGCCGTACCCTTGGGACCTACTTCAGCCCCAGGATGTGATGAGCCGACATCGAGGTGCCAAACACCGCCGTCGATATGAACTCTTGGGCGGTATCAGCCTGTTATCCCCGGAGTACCTTTTATCCGTTGAGCGATGGCCCTTCCATTCAGAACCACCGGATCACTATGACCTGCTTTCGCACCTGCTCGAGCCGTCACTCTCGCAGTCAAGCTGGCTTATGCCATTGCACTAACCTCCTGATGTCCGACCAGGATTAGCCAACCTTCGTGCTCCTCCGTTACTCTTTGGGAGGAGACCGCCCCAGTCAAACTACCCACCAGACACTGTCCGCAGCCCGGATTACGGGCCTACGTTAGAACATCAAACATTAAAGGGTGGTATTTCAAGGTTGGCTCCACGCAGACTGGCGTCCACGCTTCAAAGCCTCCCACCTATCCTACACATCAAGGCTCAATGTTCAGTGTCAAGCTATAGTAAAGGTTCACGGGGTCTTTCCGTCTTGCCGCGGGTACACTGCATCTTCACAGCGATTTCAATTTCACTGAGTCTCGGGTGGAGACAGCCTGGCCATCATTACGCCATTCGTGCAGGTCGGAACTTACCCGACAAGGAATTTCGCTACCTTAGGACCGTTATAGTTACGGCCGCCGTTTACCGGGGCTTCGATCAAGAGCTTCTCCTTGCGGATAACCCCATCAATTAACCTTCCGGCACCGGGCAGGCGTCACACCGTATACGTCCACTTTCGTGTTTGCACAGTGCTGTGTTTTTAATAAACAGTTGCAGCCAGCTGGTATCTTCGACTGCCTTCAGCTCCATCCGCGAGGGACTTCACCTGATGACAGCGTGCCTTCTCCCGAAGTTACGGCACCATTTTGCCTAGTTCCTTCACCCGAGTTCTCTCAAGCGCCTTGGTATTCTCTACCTGACCACCTGTGTCGGTTTGGGGTACGATTTCGTGTTACCTGGAGCTTAGAGGCTTTTCCTGGAAGCAGGGCATCAGTTACTTCACCACCGTAGTGGCTCGTCATCACACCTCAGCGTTAAAAAGAGTCCGGATTTACCTAAACTCTCCGCCTACATGCTTAAACCGGGACAACCGTCGCCCGGATAACCTAGCCTTCTCCGTCCCCCCTTCGCAGTAACACCAAGTGCAGGAATATTAACCTGCTTCCCATCGACTACGCTTTTCAGCCTCGCCTTAGGGGTCGACTCACCCTGCTCCGATTAACGTTGAACAGGAACCCTTGGTCTTCCGGCGAGCGGGCTTTTCACCCGCTTTATCGTTACTTATGTCAGCATTCGCACTTCTGATACCTCCAGCAAACCTCACAGTTCACCTTCAACGGCTTACAGAACGCTCCCCTACCCAACAACACATAGTGTCGCTGCCGCAGCTTCGGTGCATGGTTTAGCCCCGTTACATCTTCCGCGCAGGCCGACTCGACCAGTGAGCTATTACGCTTTCTTTAAATGATGGCTGCTTCTAAGCCAACATCCTGGCTGTCTGTGCCTTCCCACATCGTTTCCCACTTAACCATGACTTTGGGACCTTAGCTGGCGGTCTGGGTTGTTTCCCTCTTCACGACGGACGTTAGCACCCGCCGTGTGTCTCCCGTGATAACATTCTCCGGTATTCGCAGTTTGCATCGGGTTGGTAAGCCGGGATGGCCCCCTAGCCGAAACAGTGCTCTACCCCCGAAGATGAGTTCACGAGGCGCTACCTAAATAGCTTTCGGGGAGAACCAGCTATCTCCCGGTTTGATTGGCCTTTCACCCCCAGCCACAAGTCATCCGCTAATTTTTCAACATTAGTCGGTTCGGTCCTCCAGTTAGTGTTACCCAACCTTCAACCTGCCCATGGCTAGATCACCGGGTTTCGGGTCTATACCCTGCAACTTAACGCCCAGTTAAGACTCGGTTTCCCTGCGGCTCCCCTATACGGTTAACCTTGCTACAGAATATAAGTCGCTGACCCATTATACAAAAGGTACGCAGTCACCTGACAAATCAGGCTCCCACTGCTTGTACGTACACGGTTTCAGGTTCTGTTTCACTCCCCTCGCCGGGGTTCTTTTCGCCTTTCCCTCACGGTACTGGTTCACTATCGGTCAGTCAGGAGTATTTAGCCTTGGAGGATGGTCCCCCCATATTCAGACAGGATACCACGTGTCCCGCCCTACTCTTCGAACTCACAGAAGGTGCATTTTTGTGTACGGGAGTATCACCCTGTACCCTGCGACTTTCCAGACGCTTCCACTAATGCACAAACTGATTCAGGTTCTGGGCTGTTCCCCGTTCGCTCGCCGCTACTGGGGGAATCTCGGTTGATTTCTTTTCCTCTGGGTACTTAGATGTTTCAGTTCCCCAGGTTCGCCTCG
>NZ_JBGMNK010000033.1:0-3650 GCF_051336905.1 Pantoea sp. C8B4 | reverse complement strand
TGGTGGGCGATGACGGGCTCGAACCGCCGACCCCCTCCGTGTAAAGGAGATGCTCTACCAACTGAGCTAATCGCCCATATCTTTCTCTTCAAACTCTTGTACACTGCGAGCCACTTTTTGAGTGGTGGGTGATGACGGGCTCGAACCGCCGACCCCCTCCGTGTAAAGGAGATGCTCTACCAACTGAGCTAATCACCCCCGCTGTGTGGAGTCGCATTATAGGGATCCTTCGAAGTGAGTCAACGCTTTTTAAAACATAAATGTGCGTTCGCTTTAAATTTAGGCAGCATGCCGCGCTTTTAGCCAATGTGCTGGTTTTATTAGCAGAAAAACGCACTTCAATCTGTGATGCCGCCGCGAGAGTCATTGAGGAAAGCGTCCCACCTGCTAGAATATGCGCACTGTTTTTTCGCGTTAACCCGTTTTTTTGTCATCCAGACAAAGAAACCTGCGCATCTAAGGCAATGCTGAATGAAAATCAAAACTCGCTTCGCACCCAGCCCAACGGGCTACCTGCATGTGGGCGGTGCCCGTACTGCTCTTTATTCCTGGCTTTATGCTCGCCATAACAAGGGCGAATTCGTTCTGCGTATCGAAGATACCGATCTGGAACGTTCAACGCCGGAAGCCATTGAAGCCATCATGGATGGCATGAACTGGCTAAACCTGCAGTGGGATGAAGGCCCGTACTATCAGACGAAGCGCTTTGATCGTTACAACGCGGTCATCGATGAGATGGTAGAAGCGGGTACAGCTTATAAATGCTATTGCTCTAAAGAGCGTTTAGAAGCGCTGCGTGAAGAGCAGATGGCGAAAGGCGAGAAGCCACGTTATGACGGCCGCTGCCGTGACAGCCATGAACATCATGCGGCGGATGAGCCTTGCGTGGTCCGTTTCCGTAACCCGCAAGAGGGTTCGGTCATTTTTGACGACCAGATCCGTGGACCCATTGAGTTCAGTAACCAGGAGCTGGATGATCTGATCATCCGCCGCACTGATGGCTCACCAACCTACAACTTCTGTGTGGTGGTGGATGACTGGGATATGGGTATCACGCACGTGATCCGTGGCGAAGACCATATCAACAACACGCCACGCCAGATCAACATCCTTAAGGCGATTGGTGCAGAAGTGCCAACCTACGCGCACGTCTCGATGATCCTGGGTGATGACAGTAAGAAGCTGTCGAAACGCCATGGCGCAGTGGGTGTGATGCAGTACCGTGATGACGGCTATCTGCCGGAAGCACTGCTTAACTATCTGGTGCGTTTGGGCTGGTCACATGGCGATCAGGAAATTTTCAGCGTGGCTGAGATGGCCGAGCTGTTTACCCTGGATGCTGTCAGTAAGTCTGCCAGTGCGTTTAACACCGAAAAACTGCAGTGGCTGAACCATCACTACATCAATACGCTGCCGCCGGAATACGTGGCAACGCAGCTGCAGTGGCACATCGAGCAGCAGAATATCGATACCCGCACCGGCCCGGAGTTGGCGAAATTGGTGACGCTGCTGGGTGAGCGTTGCAAAACGCTGGTCGAGATTGCCGCTTCTTGCCGTTACTTCTATGAAGAGTTCGATGCTTTTGATGCCGATGCGGCGAAGAAACATTTACGCCCTGTTGCGCGTCAGCCACTGGAAGTGGTGCGTGACAAACTGGCTGCGCTGAGCGACAGCGAGTGGAATGCGGAGAATGTGCACAACGCGATTCAGGGTGCCGCCGATGCGCTCGAACTGGGTATGGGCAAAGTGGGTATGCCACTGCGCGTGGCGGTCACCGGTGCAGGTCAGTCTCCGGCACTGGATGTGACTGTCGAAGCGATTGGTCGCAGCCGCAGCGTGGCTCGCATCGAGAAAGCGCTGGCCTTTATTGCTGAGCGTGAAGCCCAGGCTTAATTGAGGTAGCGGCAGCCTGTAACGTTGCCGCTGCACTTATCGTGGGCATTAAAAAAGCCGGGTGCATAAGCGCCCGGCTTTTTTTAATCTTCTTTAATCCCTAGCCGTTCCAGCACACCACTTATCCCCTCGCGCAGCAACAATGCAGCCAGTTGATCTTGCTCAGCGGTTGTCATTTGCTGGACAGAATTTATTAATAACGCAGGTAACGTATTTTGTTGAGCACCGTAATTGGCCGCCGGCTCGGTCGCGTGGCGGGTAGACTGAACAAAGCTTTTTACACGCTCATCAATATGAATCAATCGCGCCTTACCACCCTGTACACCGGGCTTGGGCGTGGTTGTCCAGTTTTCGCGTTTGATCCATTTATTCACCGTTTGCCGACTGTAGCCCGTTTCCAGCGCGAGCTCCTCGGGGGTGAGCCATTCCTTTTTCACGATGCTGTCCCTGTTAAATACATTAGCTGTACATATTACAACAAAACGTAACGGGGAAAAGTAATCAGGCAGGAAAATGCCTCTTGTCTCATGACAAAAGGCATAAATCGGATATTAAGCTTCGCTCGTTTCAGCTTGTGCAGGACGGAAAGCAAGGAAATAGGTGAGACCAACAAATATTGCACCGCCCACGCCGTTGCCAAGGAAGACGGCAATCACGTTTGGCGCAAAGTCTGCCCAGCTCATTTGTCCGGCAAAAATCGCAGCGGGCACAATAAACATGTTCGCCACCACGTGCTGGAAGCCAATCGCCACGAAGGCCATCACCGGGAACCACATGCCAAAGATTTTGCCGACCATATCTTTGCTGGCAAAAGCTAACCACACAGCCAGACACACCAGCCAGTTGCAGCCAATACCTGAAATGAACGCGTGCAGGAAATCCGCATTCACTTTCGCGTGAGCAATCGCCACGGTCTTTTTCAGATAATCGCCTTCGGTCATACCGAGCATATGACCAAAGAACCAGGCGACTGCGATGCTGCCAATAAAGTTGGCAATCGTGACCCAGAACCAGTTACGCAGCACGCTCAAACCGCTGATGCGGCGAGCGAACCAGGCGATCGGTAAGGTCATCATGTTGCCAGTCAACAGTTCACCACCGGCCAGAACGGTCAGTATCAGGCCAACCGGAAACACCGCAGCGCCGAGGAAGCCGCCAAAGGAGCCCCATTCAGCAGGCAGCTGGTTGATAACATGCAGATCCAACAGGAAACCCGTGGCAATAAATGCACCGGCCATAAAACCAAGGATCAATAAGGTGGAAACAGGCAAACGGCTTTTAGCCACGCCCGCTTGAATCGCCAGTTGGGCGATCTCTTTCGGTGTATGCAGCGACATATTTCACTTTTCTTTTAATGAACAAGGGGAAAATGCTGGCCGATCAAAGAGTGATATACCCTGGAAGGTTGACCGGTTAATTAGCGCGCTAAGTTTTACACTTACCCGTAACGAACACAAGATTATTCCTAACATCTTTAACCCTGATTTAACCTTGGTTGCAGGGCGTTAAATGCGAAAATGCGTTAACGAAATGCGCAATTGCGTTGAAAAAAAAGCCATTACGGTAGGGTGTTGCCGCCTTTTTCAGCGATTGAACACAGAACGAGAATTTGGCGTTGACACTCAGGGAGCGGTTTCATATGATGCCGTCCGTCGAGTTAAATCGGCTGTTTTTCGGTGCTGGGGGTATAGCTCAGCTGGGAGAGCGCTTGCATGGCATGCAAGAGGTCAGCGGTTCGATCCCGCTTATCTCCACCA
>NZ_JBGMNK010000032.1:0-4866 GCF_051336905.1 Pantoea sp. C8B4 | reverse complement strand
ATGCGAGAGTAGGGAACTGCCAGGCATCAAACAAGTGAAGAAACCCTGAACGAAAGTTCAGGGTTTTTTTACGTCTGAAGATTGGCGAAATCAGGGCTAAAAGCCACGAAAACATCCCACCCGTGACTAACTGATCGGGTAAACTACGGCCAGATAAATCAGTAAAGGCCGTGAAATGTCCAGCCCCCACACTTCTCTAAAAGTTTTCAACACACTGGGTCTCGAAGTCAGTGCACAAGCGCTGTATATCGCAGACACACCCGAAGCTATCATGAGCGCATGGCAAGCAACTCAACAGGCGAATCAACCTTTCATCGTATTAGGTGAGGGCAGCAATGTGCTATTCCTGGAAGACTTTGATGGTGGCGTGATTATTAACGCCATCAAAGGTATTTCACTTGAGGAAGAGGCTGAATCATGGCATTTGCATATCGGTGCAGGTGAGAACTGGCACGAGCTGGTTGAGCATACTTTAAAGAAAGGTATTACCGGCCTGGAAAATCTGGCATTAATTCCCGGCAAGGCTGGTTCAGCGCCTATCCAGAATATTGGCGCTTATGGTGTTGAATTTAAGGATATTTGCCACTACGTCGATGTGTTGCATCTACCCACACAAAAAATCAGTCGCCTGGATCGAGAAGCGTGTCAGTTTGGTTATCGTGACAGTATCTTTAAGCACGAGATGAAGGATAATCACGTTATTGTTGCTGTCGGACTCCGTTTGGCAAAGCAATGGAAGCCGGTACTGAATTACGGCGATTTAGCGAAACTGAACCCGGCCACTGTATGCGCATGGGATGTGTTCAATGCCGTCTGCCAAATGCGCCAGAGCAAATTACCCGACCCGCGCGTAACGGGAAATGTAGGCAGTTTTTTCAAAAACCCGCTTATCACACTCGAGTTGGCTAATGAGTTATTAGAAGCATGGCCGGGGATGCCACATTATCCGCAGGTAAATGGTGACGTCAAATTAGCGGCAGGTTGGTTGATCGATCAATGTCATCTAAAGGGATATCAAGTAGGTGGCGCTGCGGTACACCGTCAACAAGCGCTGGTATTGATCAATGAAAACCATGCGACGCCAAAGGATATCGTTGCTTTAGCGCACGAGGTACGAAACCACGTGGGTGAGAAATTCAATGTTTGGCTCGAGCCAGAGGTACGCTTCATTGGTGCTCAAGGTGAACGTAACGCCGTTGAGGTCATTTCATGAAAGATAATAGTGTTCCGCTGAAATTAGTTGCGCTGCTGGCTGATGGAGAATTCCATTCAGGTGAGCAGCTGGGTGAAGCATTGGGTATGAGCCGTGCAGCCATCAATAAGCATATCCAAACTCTGAAGAGCTGGGGTCTGGATGTCTACACCGTCACAGGTAAAGGTTACAGCCTGCCTGCACCTATTCAGCTACTGAATGAAGCCGATATTCTCTCGCATCTGCATCAGCAGGATTTAGATGTCATCCCTGTGATTGATTCTACCAATCAGTATTTACTGGATCGCATGGATCAGTTGCCTTCGGGTCATGCCTGTATTGCAGAGTATCAGCAAGCCGGTCGTGGCCGCCGTGGCAGAAAGTGGTTCTCTCCTTTTGGCTCTAATCTCTATCTGTCGATGTACTGGCGACTTGAGCAAGGTCCCGCTGCAGCAATGGGACTCAGCCTGGTGATTGGTATCGTAATGGCTGAGGTGATTCAGTCATTGGGTGTACCTGATGTTCGTGTCAAATGGCCCAATGATCTTTACCTGAACGATCGTAAATTGGCCGGGATTCTGGTTGAATTAACCGGCAAAACAGGCGATGCGGCGCAAATTGTCATGGGTGCAGGCGTCAATCTGGTGATGCGCTCAGAAGGAGCCTCTGAAATTAATCAGGGATGGATTAATTTGCAGGAAGCCGGTGTTGAAATTAATCGTAATGAGCTGGCTGCAAAAATCATTAATAGTCTGCGTGAAGCACTGCCGATTTTCGAGCGAGATGGATTGGCACCGTTTGTAGAGCGCTGGGATGCTCTGGACAACTTTATCAATCGCCCGGTTAAGTTGCTGATTGGCGATAGAGAAGTTCATGGTATTGCACGTGGTATTGATAAGCAGGGTGGTTTATTACTGGAGCAAGAAGGCGAAGTAAAATCCTGGGTTGGTGGTGAGATTTCGCTGCGTCCTGGTAATTAATTTGAATTGACCTGAAAAATTAAACGCCCTTGGAAAGAAGGGCGTCTAAATATCAAAAGTTATTTTCTCAAGCGAACACTTTGCACGGCATGATCTGCAGATTTGGTCATGATTAGACTGGCGCGCTCTCGAGTTGGAAGAATGTTTTCATTGAGATTCAGCCAGTTAATCTCTTTCCATAAACCACGAGCAATATTTTCCGCCTCATCTTTGGGTAACTGAGAATAATGGTGGAAATAAGAGTCTGGATCGCTGAAGGCACCTTCGCGGAATTTTAAAAAACGATTAACATACCAGCGTTCTAATAATGCTTCAGGTGCATCGACATAAATTGAGAAGTCGACAAAATCAGAAACAAATACATGATGCGGATCGTGGGGATAATCCATCCCGCTTTGAAGCACATTTAAGCCTTCCAAAATTAAAATATCAGGCTGTTGTACCACCTTATCGCCATCAGGGATCACATCATAAATAAGGTGTGAATAAACTGGCGCAGTGACCTGACTCGCGCCTGATTTCAAATCGGATACAAAATTCACCAGACGATGCATATCGTAAGATTGCGGGAAGCCTTTCTTCTTCATTAGCCCCCGTTCTTTCAACACTGCATTGGGGTGTAAAAAGCCGTCAGTTGTAATCAACTCGACTTTACGATGTTCTGGCCAGCGACTGAGCAGTGCCTGCAACACACGCGCGGTGGTACTTTTACCTACAGCAACACTGCCGGCAATACTGATGATATAGGGAATCTTTTGCCCGTTAGTGCCAAGGAACTGCTCCAGCACGGCCTGACGGCGCAGATTAGAACTGATATAGAAGTTAAGCAGACGTGAGAGCGGCAAATAGATTTCAGCAACCTCTTCTAAGGAGAGATCTTCATTGATACCGCGTAGTCGTTCAATTTCGCCTTCAGCGAGCGTCATTGGCACTGAGTCGCGCAGGGCGGCCCATTGCTGACGGTCAAACTGCAAATAGGGTGTAGTGAGTGGTGTCGTTTTTTTACTCATAAGTATGCATCTGACCGCAAATCCCGGCTCATCAACACCTTGTAGCGTCTGGCATACAATGATGCGTCGAGCTCAGTTGCACGTCATAGGGGGTAAGTAACGAGAACAATGGGCTGGAGGGTAACACCAGTGTCACTTTAAAAAGAAGCAAATTGATAAACCTGAGCACGCTTTCGTAAGCGTGCCCGCATTTTTATTATTGCTTAGTCGCTTGTTACCATCGATTTAGCTTTAGCGCCGCGTAAAATCTTTTCAGATTATCCCTCACTAACAACGTTGAGCCGTCTTCAGACAATCGATAATGCTTCCCTCTTTACACGCCGACAGTTGCATCCGTTAACGAACAATCCCATCTTGCAATGTGTTAGTTGAAAAAATGTTCAATCAAACCCGATCCAATAAAAAAAGTTGCGCACTTTTAAATGAAAAATGGCGTTGTGCTTCTGGAGTGCGACGACCAAACCACGATAAGCATCTGTAAATCACTTAGCGCAGTGGCGTAAAAACACACGGCATTTGGACGAAAATACTGCAAATGATGAGCGGTTTGCGATGTTTTGCACAAATAGTAGGCGATAGAACAATTTTGATAATTTTTTTGTTGCATCCTGGGCGCGGTCTTCCTAGAATGCGCTCCACTTGATGCCGGCTTAGCTCAGTTGGTAGAGCAACTGACTTGTAATCAGTAGGTCACCAGTTCGATTCCGGTAGCCGGCACCATCAAGTAGGTGGGATTCCCGAGCGGCCAAAGGGAGCAGACTGTAAATCTGCCGTCACAGACTTCGAAGGTTCGAATCCTTCTCCCACCACCATCTCAACCACTTGGTTGAGCGTCAGATAAAATCATTATCTGGCGGGTGAGTTCATCTCTCTCACCTTCGAATTCAGATTGCGGATTTTCGCAATCAAAGTCAGCCAGAAACTCTGGCAGGCTCGAATAATAGAAGGTCTTCTTTTATTATTCATAAGCTACAGAAAGAACAGGTAGCCGAGTTCCAGGATGCGGGCATCGTATAATGGCTATTACCTCAGCCTTCCAAGCTGATGATGCGGGTTCGATTCCCGCTGCCCGCTCCAGATGTGCTGATATGGCTCAGTTGGTAGAGCGCACCCTTGGTAAGGGTGAGGTCCCCAGTTCGACTCTGGGTATCAGCACCACTTCCTTTATCTCTCTCCTGATTCTCTCTCTGTAAACCAAACAGTCAGGCACTGCCTGGTTGATATGATGATATCTTCGATATATCCGTGTCTTAGAGGGACTAGCGATGGCTAAAGAGCAATTTCAGCGTAACAAACTGCACGTAAACGTCGGCACCATCGGTCACGTTGACCATGGTAAAACCACTCTGACTGCAGCGATCACCACCGTTCTGGCTAAAACCTACGGCGGTAAAGCAAGCAAATTCGATGAGATCGATAAGGCACCAGAAGAGAAAGCTCGTGGTATCACCATCAACACTTCACACGTTGAATATGAAACCCCGACTCGCCACTATGCGCACGTTGACTGCCCAGGCCACGCCGACTATGTGAAAAACATGATCACCGGTGCTGCGCAGATGGACGGCGCGATCCTGGTTGTTGCTGCGACTGATGGCCCAATGCCGCAGACCCGTGAGCACATCCTGCTGGGTCGTCAGGTTGGCGTTCCTTACATCATCGTGTTCCTGAACAAGTGCGACAT
>NZ_JBGMNK010000031.1:0-7742 GCF_051336905.1 Pantoea sp. C8B4 | reverse complement strand
AATACGAGTTCTTCGTTTCATGGCAACGTCCCCCCTTGATTAAGGATAGCGTTGCATCGAGCCATTGAACTCACAGCGAAAAGCGGACACTGTGATAGCTATTACTTGGCCGACATTGATTGGTATATTTTTGACAGTCGGTGGAATGCTTCCTTGGGTTCCCACGGGGGCATTTCCTGCCCCTTAGATCTATCAGCTGGATATGTCTTGACCAACGAAAAGCTCATCATATCCAAATCTTTTGCCCCTTCGCCATGTGGAAAAGTTGGGAATGAGAAAACATAGATGAAAACGCCCTCGACACCGGCTTCGGGGCCACTGAGCAAACTAAGCTGTTCCTCTATGTAGTCTGCCTGTTCACGCTCGCTGCGAGTGGGTACGACGTCATTGGCAAAAATGCCTGAACCATCAGGATTAGTGCCCAGTAAATTCATGAAGCCACCTGCCCCAAGCTTGCCGGCACCTTCATAGGCGCAGGACCCGACCTCCATCACGATTAGCGGTTTATTCAGGCGGTAGTGCTCCAGCATACTGACGTACTCTTCAGCTGATTCCCTGGCGCGATAATGATCGATACCAACAATATCGAACTGACTCCATTCGACTTGTTCCCATATGCCTTGTGAATAGGTTACTTTGCCACGATATTCAGAACGTACACCTTGCATGATCTGCTCGAGGATGTCATTGAAGAGCGCCATTCTATCGCGGGTCTTGTTGTCATAAACACCTGTCTGTCTCGCGGTTATCATTTCAATGACACCTTCTGTGCGCTCGATAACCGAATCGCCGTACAGGATACCCTCATTGAACAAAGACATTTCACAACCCGCCACGAAGACGAGATTTATCCCTTCCTGACGAAGCAATTCGGCAGCGCTGGCGGCTTCAGCGAAATAGGCGGGTAGTTCGTTGACAGGAACATTCATCTTCCAGGGATTAAAGAATACGGCTAGCCCTTCTTGGTGTGCGATACGCGTGGCGGACACCAGACGATCAATGTCTTCGCCTTCAATTCGAATGGCATTCGCATGTAATTGCGTGGCAATCGCTTTGATATCATGGGCAAACAGTTCAGGGTTGAATGAAGGCACTGAAAGTGGGGAGTTGGCGGTAAATCTCAGGCCAACATCGTAGACAACACCACGATACTTCATTGGTACGGTTCCTTTTGCATAGGTATAACTGGCTAAAGGTGAAAGTGCAGTCAGGGCTGCTGTGGCGGAGGCAATTTTGATAAAAGTTCTGCGTTTCATAGTGCCTGCCGTACAGAGAAAGTGATCTGCGCCGTATTGATTAACATATATTGATCTCTGTAACCTCTAATTTGACACAACGCTGGTCAATGCAAGGGCATTAAACCCAAAACCGAAAGGGACGCCCAGCTATCGACAAGACGTCCAATTCTTTGGAGGTTTCTGACTTATGCGTTGTCAGACATGGTCAATATGAGCTTACACGCACTGCAAACTCCTTGCGGGCACTTAACCATGCGAGAAAAGCAAGGCCGAGCGCGATAAATGACAGAAGGGCTCCGGACCAGTTTGGCGAGACCAAGCCAAATCCGGCTGCTATGGTGGCTCCACCTACCCATGCTCCGAGCGCATTACCGAGATTAAACATGCCAATATTTACGGAAGCTGCCATTGTTGGCGCACCGGCATGGCTGGCACGATCCATAACCAGTTTCTGAATGGGAGAGACAGTCGCAAAACCAAACGCAGCCATGAGGAAAACGGAAGCACCGGCGACCAGCTTATTTTCTACGCCAACCCAGAAAATAAGAAGCACTATTCCCTGAGCAGCCAGAGTGACAAAAAGCGTACCAAATAGCGAACGATCGGCAAAACGCCCTCCCATCCAGTTTCCCACGGCCAGTCCCAGCCCGAACAGAACCATAAGCCACGCCACACCTGAGTCAGAGAAACCCGCGATCCCGGTCATCATTGGTGCGATATAGGTGATTGATGTAAAGAAGGCCGCCGGACCGAAGACCGTAATTCCCATAACCAGCAGAACCTGAGGATCTACAAATGCACGCATCTCAGTTTTTAAAGCGATGGGCTTGCCCTTTTCAAGATGGGGAACGAGCGAGGCGATAGCCGCGACCGTAAGCAGACCTATGCCTGCAATAACCCAGAAGACCAGACGCCAGTTGAACGCCTGAGCCAGCCAGGTCCCCAGCGGTACGCCAACCAGATTAGCAACAGTCAAACCCGAAAACATAAAAGCAATGGCGCTTGCCTGGCGACCCGGCGCAACCAGTGAGGCTGCGATAATCGACCCGATACCGAAGAAGGCGCCATGATTGAAGGAAGTAATGACGCGACCCACGATTGCTACTGATAGTGTGGGGGCTAAAGCGGTAATGACGTTGCCAAGGGTGAAAATGACGGCCAGCGCTATCAGCATGGCTTTACGCGGTATCCTTGCGCCAACCACGGTCATAAGCGGAGCGCCGACAAACACACCCAGTGCGTAGGATGTGGCCATTGTCCCGGCTGACGGGATACTGACGCCAAAGTCAGTTGCTATCTGCGGAAGAATACCGGCAATCACGAACTCTGTCAGACCTATACCAAATGCGCCAGTGGCTAGCGCGAATAGTGCGATGGGCATTGAAACTCCAAACTGTGTGCTTAACTGAATATCATTAGGTAGAATCAATTATATTCACACATTCATTCAGCACTGGAACACTAATGAGCGCATTCGATAAAGAAACAGATGGTATTCGGCAGTTAAAGCATAAACCTGCAAATCTTGATGCAATTGACCGAAAAATATTAAGTGTTCTGGCGGAGGATGCTGGTCGCAGTTATACCGAGCTGAGCGAAATCGTGAATTTGTCAGCGCCGGCAGTCCATGACAGGGTAAAGCGGTTGAAACGTGATGGCGTAATTAAGGGAACGGTGGCGATACTCGATGGTTGTAAGCTTGGCAGGACGCTATTGACGTTTCTTGTAGTAGATACAAGCAGCTATCAGGCGACGCGAGCGCTTCTGCAGTTTACGAGCCGTAAGGAGGTTGAAGAGCTTCATACCGTTGCAGGTGACGGTTGTGTTCTGATCAAGGTTCGGGCAGCTGATATCGAGTCGCTTGAAAACTTTTTAATGGAGATCCAGAGTGTGGATGGAGTGAGATCGGTACGTAGTTATATTGCACTCTCCACATTTCTGGAACGTGGCCCTTCACCTGATTAGCGGGAATCTTGTGGGGAGCAAATGTTGGAACGTTGAGCTTTAGCCTACTAGACCAAAATAAACTCCTCCATCAATTTCCGCTTTTGGCACCCAGCAGTCGAAGGAAAGGCTCATGGGCAGCGAAGAGCGATCAGCAGATGTTCGTGATAGATGTTGCTAGCAATGCTGTTTGCCATACAACGGGGAATTTCTCACCTGCCAGTCGTTTCGTTCTTCTAACATCTACCAGCTTAATGATCTTTCTGCCTCAGCATAAGAGGGGCATCTTGCACATTAATATACGCCCGGCGATTGCCCTCAGACCCGCGCAAATCATCAGCTGGAGGCATCTTTACGCATCCAGAAAAGCGCATCATCAATGACACGCGCGACAGCCGGGAGCTCGCACGCACGTTTTTTCTTCTCCAGCATGGTCACAATGTCTTCTCTGCTGACATTTCTGCCACGATCTATAAGTTCGAGTACGGCTTCGCCGATGATTCCTGTCAGTAAAGGGGCAAGGGCTGTTCCTGAAGGTATCTTGTCCATGTTTTATCTCCACAATTAGAGCATTCCTATTTTACATAAATGTACTGATGTGACCTCTTACCTGCAATGAGTTAATGTAAAGTTTTAATGGCAATGAAAAATTTTCAGAATGGTGCGGATTTCAAAGACAAGTCGAAGGTGATACGGGGTATTTGAAGTTTTTTTAACTACAAAGTTTAATTCGAACAACCGCTGTTGGCATAAAAGTACCCAATGCAATGGGCGAAAGGGGCTGCAGTGAGCGAACAGCAGACATTTCAGTCATGACAGCTGAGTGTTTCTTGAGCAGGGAAAGTCTCTTTCGTGTAACGCATGTGACTGTGAGCTAAGCGCGAATCATAAATATGCATTTAAGAGATAACTTTTGACATCTTTGCATGTTGGACCGCAAGTTTTAACGTAGCCTGTAGGCTGCGTCTGCCATACGGGCAGAGCTTTCACAGCAAGCAGGTCACACATGTACAGAAATGAAGATGAAAGGCTGTCTGACAAAGTAATGGGCGAAGCCGTTATTGAGTTGCTCAATGAGAGGGAGCCTATAACCAGCGCCCAACTGCTTCTGAAGCTTCAGACCTTCCTGCTCGCTACGGAGGATACGTGGCAGGCGATAGCGATAAGCGACGCAATCAGAAGCGTTCAGGCGGCAGTTTTGGTTGAGGGCAGCAGAACAGTACTCCAGGCGTCACTCTTGCACTAAACGCGACCATTTCCGGGGGAACTGGCCAGCGGATCCTAATCCAAAATCCTATTCCAGATAGATTAAATTTGGTTTTTATTTACATTTAGCTCTTTTGTCGCCCAGCGGTCATAGGCAAATGTCCTGGGTGAATCACTAAAATAGAATACTCGTTAAGTTAACTGACCATATTGAGGAACGCAGCCTGAATGCCCGAAGAGGATTAAAGGCAGCAAGGCTGGCCCGAAACGCATCCTTTTGCGTTTCGGGCCAGATGGCCGACGAAACCTGTGCGGTCGTATTGATATCTTAATTCATGCCCTGCGGCTTATCTTTCCACCCTTTCTACCCGCTTCGCGGGCGCGTTCTGGATCGTTGCGGAAGTTGCCACTACTCATCTGCCCACCTTTCCTGCCCGCTGCTGATGCACGATCGCGATCGGCCGCAAAATTTCCAGAACCACCACGTAACGTTAATGCTGTCATGTTGAGCACTTCCTTATTTGGCTTAAGTGAAGCTTTAACAGTAGTGGAGAATTGAGAGCAATGGGGGTGAGAAAAAATCATTTTTATTGTGCCGAGGGGGGATAAGGGATTCATTTTCGGCGTCTCAGGTTTACCTCACCTTACAAACCTTAATCAATTAGCACTGCTAAACTTTAAGTTAATACGCTCGCTGTAGCTTCAGCGGTGTGTAGCCAATAACGATTTTCCCTGGTGTGGTCACTACCATATGACACCCGCTCCGGCGGGATTTTTTTTGCTTGAGTTCCGGGCTTAACTACAGGGCGCAGGGCAAAAAAATACCCGCTCATGGCGGGTGAAATTCGTTACAGAGAATGATCTCCATACCTGTTTCGACAATTAGAGGTAATTAACGTTCAGTATATTTCTCTGTTAACGATGACGGGGCGAACCTGCTGCCCCGTCCGGCAGCGAGTTCTGCTGAAGCAGTTCTTATCTGAGCGAGATTGGATTTCTGCTCAGTCAGGACTAATTAAGCCAGACAATATTACACCCTTTTACCAAAACCGAAGGTATCTTCGCTCTATTCAACTTGCAAAGGCAGGTGACCTGGTTCCTACTGATCCACACAGACTTCTGTCTTCAAATTCCGCGAAGGCACGCTGCTGCAGTAGGCAAGACTTAGAAGGCTGCTGTGAACGGATAGCAGATGTTTGTTCAGGTGGAGATGTTTTTCATAGGAAGTAAATCATTTTTTTACTAATTCTTAGCGAATGGATCATTTTCGTCTAACCACTCAATCCCCTTTTTTGTCATTTTTACACTGTAATATCGGCCTGGAGTTAAAGGCTCTGACTCAAATGCAATCAATCCAGCTCGCTCTAGCGGTATAACACTTAGGGCTGTTCGATCTTCTCTCTGTTTAGAGACAGGGTGATACCTGATCTGGCAAGCATGGCTTCTGTCACCTCTTAACAGAAATCTATGACCATCGCGCAAAGCACGAAGAATTCTTAAGGATGTTGCTGAATAAGGCATCTGTCCAACGCGATAGCTGAAAAGATGTAGTATAGATTCTGACAGGTTCTCCATTGAGCCTCACAGATTGATTTTATCTACTTGCGCTTTCGGCGCCTGGCTGCTTACCAAGAAGGCAGGTAGGGCAGCAATGAGCGACCAGCAGACATTAACGCCGCGCTTTGGGGAAAATTTGTCCGACATCAGCACTTTGTTAAATGCTTGATATCAGCAGCTTGAGACCAAACCCATTAAACTCATGATTTGGCCAGTGCTCTACAATCAATGTGATTGTTTTATTCTGAACTCTCTCAGAATGTGAATTACATCCTGAAATAGCACTTTTCACCTCTTCAGATAAAGGCAGGCTTAAGCTTGACATGCTCAAAGCTTCTGCAACAGCCTCTAATTTTTCGCATGCCTGATGGGTTCTGGAAGCATCATTCACGTTCACTTGAAGCTTGAGTACTTTTGCAACGTCTTCCGAGCCTTCAACATAATAAGCGATATTGTCCGGGATATTACCATCGCTAAATTCTTCCATAGGGGATGATGCAAACCATTCTTCTTCGAAAGATCTATTGTAGAATCCAATACTCAACCCTTTATTTACGAGAAATTCTTTAGCTTTATAAGGGCTCCAACCTTGCTCTTTTGGCACTTCCTTTGGGTTTTTCTCAGAATATCTCGCTTTCAATATATACCTAAAGGTATCAATTAGATCCGAGTAGGAAGCTATGTTTGTTTTGGCGACTTGAAATGACCATCGCTCTAGCAGGCTGAGCCTAACATTAAAAAATATAAATGCAAAGATTACAGCCGCATATCTATGGAACCGACTCTTTATTGAAAACCTAAGACGAACAAATACCAGTTCATATGTTGAATAAACTAACATAACGAAAACGAATGGTAAGTAAAAAATAGTCAGTAATGGAGGGGTAAAGAAGTCGTATGCAGTTTTTTCTTTCCCAAACTCACCAAAATCGGTCATTAACATGTACAACGTGTAAACAATTAAGACTACCCCAAATGAAGTTAGGCAATATTCTAGAATAATTTTAATCTGATGATGTTTTTTGTCGGTTTTAGCAATAGCTAGCATAGCTCCCAATAATGCTATAACAGGGAATAGCAGAACCTCGACCCAAAGAGAGAAAGTATACACACCAACGACAAATTGAAGAATCGCTAGTAGTTTCAAATTATCTAAGACCGAGTGCTTAAAAAAAAGTTTATCTTTTCTAATTTCTTCAAGCTTAAATAGAGACATGAAACCAACAGAAACATACCAAAAAACAGTATTTTTTAGCTGTTCAAAGTTCCATAGTCCCAATGCAGAAAGCCAGTAAATGACAATTGTCATGTAGGCAACCATCAAACAAAGCACACGCATTATTTGTTTAACAAATAAAGCCGCTAGGACGCCTTTGAAGGCATTTCTAACTGCCGCCATTTTTGATGAAGAAAAAATGAAAATCGAAATTGCTAGAAGCCATAACGCAATTGCAATCTCTCTATTATTTAGAATGTCCACGAACTTCCTTAGGCATTTGACGCCTAATTTAGGGGCCGAAGCTGTGTAACAGCAAAGGCAAAGCCCACTTGTGGGCGAATAAAATTACGGGCTATGAGTTTTTTTGAAAAGGGAATTCTTGTTTTTTAAAAAACATACCACGCAATTTCTCCGGTTTTTATTTGTAGTGAAAAACCATATAAATATCGTAACCACTAAGTTGGGAACTCCAGCTATCATCACTATCTTCCCAGTGGTTGTTGTGACCTGCTCCCCGTTGATTAATACACCGCGATGTTAGTAATGTCTTCATAAGCCACATGAGGACATCCCCATGA
>NZ_JBGMNK010000030.1:0-8775 GCF_051336905.1 Pantoea sp. C8B4 | reverse complement strand
CTCTAAGGCGCCGTTCTGTTGCCTCTCAAAAAGGACCAGCAACCCCCTGACTCAAGCTACAATCGGATAGATCATCGAATTCATCTGTTAATCCTACCCAATGACTCGCCTCGGGTGAGCATATTGCAGGTGCATTAGTCTCCAATAAAAAAACAAAGGCCGCTTTGGGCGGCCCTTAATCTCTTGTCAGTGCTTATTTAGTCAATTCTGCAGAAATATAGGCGCCGTTATTGAAGCGGGCTCCGGTAATTTTGTATGAAGCACCGACCTGATGTGCCTGAGCAGCAATCTGCGCTTCTGCAGCATCCAGGGTTGAGGCTAAAGCGGTGACGCTCTGAGCAAAGCTGGCAAATGAAACAACTGAAAGTGCGATAACTGCAACGAAAGTTTTGATGTTTTTCATGGTCTGTTCCTCAATGATTTATTTAGTTTGTAAGGCTATCTGCCTCGATGGAATAATGATGCGCTTACGAGCCTGGGTTTAAAAGCAAAGAGACTTATCGAAAACATTCAAAAAATATGAATGAAATTTAGATGCACTCTTGCCGTAATAATCCATAAAAAACCCGCCATTTAGGCGGGTAAGAGTGAGCCAAAATTTCAGTCATGCAGAAGCGTAGTGACGGGATTGACCACACCCGTTAGGTATCAGCGCGCCTGAACCTGGACGACGCTCCCCTGTTGGCTGCCGTCGCTTTTGGCAATCACAAGGTAGCGACGTTCATCCGCGTGTCGGGCATCTACGATCTGCCGTATCGGTCCAACCGCATTAACAATGGCCGCACCAGCAGGGTTAGTCATAAAGCGCGTCAAGGGTTCCAGTTCACCGCTGCCGTCGGCTCGCGATGACAATGCCAGCAGGTAAGGTTGTTTGGGTTCTAAACCCGTCGCCGATGCCTGAAGAACCTGGGTTATCCCTTGTTCAAACAGTGAAACTGTTGTCGTCGGCTGCGTGTTTTTGGCGGCACCCACGCTTTTCAACTGGAGATGCACTGCCTGGCCGGCAATCCCCAGAGGCTGCAAGCCTTGCATTCCATCCCCTTGCGGCACAGCACCAGGCACATAAGCAACCGCTTGCGGCGCCTGCCCAATAGGGATGGTAGCGACCACCTTATAAGTCGTCGTATCAATGGCTGTGAGCGCATCGGCATTCTCCAGACCGACGTAAATACGCTTCCCGTCACCAGATGGCCACAGGCCGTGCGGGAGATTTCCCACCGGAATCGAAGCCACCTGTGAGAAGTCATCAGTGCGATAGACGTTGACTCGGTTCAGACCACCGACCGTGACCCAGGCAAAACTGCCTTTCGCGTTTTCGACGATGTTGACGTGATTGGTGATGGGGCCGGTATCCAGCGTTTTAATAATGTTGAATGGCGGTCTTGCGTTAAAGACCTGCACTTTCCCCGTGTCCTTTAGGGTAAACCACACCTGTTTACCGTCTGGCGATGCCGCGATGTTAGGGCAGAACGGGCTGGCCTGTTTCACCGAGCCGACAGTTTTGTGCGTCTTGACGTCAACCACCACGGTCTCCGGGTTAAACGAAGAGCAGACGTAACCGTACTGCCCGTCAGGCGAAAAGATCTGCATGCCCGGACCACCAGGCACTTTAATGCGTGTCTTCCCTTCACCACTGCTGGCATCAAGTACCGAAACGTAGTCCTCACCACGGACCGTCACCCACACTTCTTTTCCATCCGGCGTAAAGAACGCTTCGTGCGGAGAACGTCCCACGTAGGTGATATGCCTGACGGTGTTCGTCGCAGTATCGATAAAGCTCACCGAATTTGAGCCAATCGAGACCACAACCAGCGTTTTACGATCCGGTGAAAATCCCATGCCGTGTACCAACACCTGGCCTTTGTACAGAGGGCTGAGGTTTGCCGGCTGGGGATCGCCCAATCGGATAACGCCGAGCAACTTATTTCTGGCTGGATCGGTGACGGAGACCGTATTCGAGAACTGTTCCGCGGCATACACACGGTCATGGTGGCTGAGGGGGATCTCGGCGGCTGCAGCACCAAAGGGAGCCTGACCTGCCATCGCGGGCAAAGTAGAGAGCGCGACAGCGATAGCAAGTCCGGTCCTTAATAACGTTTTCATTGCATCATCCTGTTCAGTGGGGGTCTGTCAAAAGGAGAATTAGTGAGATTTATCAGGGCGTTGCACCCTCTACTGGCGCAATCTGGTCGGGAGCCGCCAGCGCGGGTGGCAGCGGTTTGTTCAGTGCCTGATACATAGCAGTGATTTCCTGCTGCTGGGTGACAATGATTTCCTGTGCGATACGGCGAAGCTGCGGATTAGTGCCGTAGCGGAGTTCTGCGATGGCCATGTCTATCGCCCCCTGATGGTGCGGGGCCATCATCGCCACAAAATCATCATCGATGTTGCCAGATGGCTTGACCTCCATGGCTGTCATCATTCGGTCCATCGCTGTTTGATTGTCCTGGATGAATGCGGATTCAGCAGCGCCAGACTGAGCAGCCTGATGTGCGTGATCCTGTGCTTCAACATCCGCCATAAATAACAGCACCATCAGGAAGGGAATTAATTGATATAACTTCATACGCATGCGTGCCTTTATTCCAAAAAATGAAAAGGAAAATGCGGCGGGAGGGTAAAAACAAATTAAATAGCGTGACCACCTCATAATTAAATGAGGTGGCTGGCTTGGATGACCTACGACTGAATAAATTCCAGCAAATCCTGGTTAAGTTGATCCTGATGGGTTGCCGCCAGACCGTGAGAAGCGCCGGGATAAATTTTCAGTTCAGCATGTGGGATAATCTCCGCAGATAACAGCCCAGAGTGACCGATCGGGACGATCTGATCATCATCACCATGAATGACCAGTGCTGGCACGGTGATTTTTCTCAGATCTTCGGTGTAATCCACTTCTGAGAACTCTTTAATACAGGCGTACTGACCGACAATCGAACCGGCCATGCCCTGATTCCAGAAGCTCAGGCGCAGGCCTTCGTTGATCTCTACGCCCTCGCGATTCATCCCGTAGAAAGGGATAGCGAGGTTGAGATAAAAGTCCGAACGGTTATCGAAGACACCTTTGCGAATGCCATCGAACACCGTCATATCGGTGCCTTCAGGCCACTCAGCCGATGAAATCATAATGGGCGGAACCGCACCAACCAGCACCACTTTTGCTACGCGAGCTTCGCCATGGCGCCCGATGTAATGCGCGACTTCACCACCACCGGTCGAGTGTCCAACCAGCACCGCATTTTTTACATTCAGCTCATTCAGCAGCACGGCGAGGTCGTCGGCGTAGGTGTCCATGTCATTGCCGTAAGATGGCTGGTCGGAGCGACCATGACCGCGGCGGTCAAGCGCGATCACACGATATCCTTGCTGTAACAAGAAAAGCATTTGCCCATCCCAGGCATCTGAACTCAATGGCCAGCCGTGTGAGAAAATAACCGGCTGTGCATTTTTGTCACCCCAGTCTTTATAAAAAAGACGAGTTGTATCAGGTGTGGTAATAAAGCTCATTTTTTGTTTCTCCGTTGATGATGTGCAGGTTATTCCTGGCCTGACGTCATGTCCGAATGAATAAATGTCGTCTTTTACAACGACATTTATTCATCGTTCTGATATGCATGGCGCAAGGCTATCCACCGACAAAATGAATAATAATGTCGTCGCGTTTATAAATAATTAAGAAGGTCTGTCAGGTAGTGAATTAAATCTGCGCTAAGCCACCGTCTACATATATTTCCGCAGCGTTAATAAAGCTCGCATCATCAGACGCCAGGAATGCCACGGTTTTACCGATCTCTTCCGGTTCACCCAAACGACCTAAAGGAACGCCGGCGGCGAGGGCATCAAACAAACCCTGGCGGTGCTCTTCGGGTACAAGACCTCCCAGACCTGGGGTACGGACAGGACCCGGGCTAACCACATTGACGCGGATGCCACGTTCCTTCAGGTCTAGCGCCCAGGAGCGTGCCAGATTACGCACGGCGGCCTTGCTGGCGCTGTAAACGCTGAAGCTGGCGGTACCTTTCGCTGCAGCGGTCGAGCCGGTAAGAATGACGGAGGCACCGTTGGTCAGCAGCGGAAGCGCCTTCTGTACTGTGAACAGCACGCCACGTACGTTGGTGCCAAAAATACGGTCAAAATGCTCTTCGGTGATGGCGCCGAGTGGCATCATGTCACCACCACCAGCATTCGCGAACAGTACGTCAAGCTTTCCTGAAGCGCTGGCAATCGTAGAAAACACCGTATCGAGATCGCTCAGCACTGAGGCATCCGCCCGAATCCCGGTGGCTGATGGTCCAATCAAGGCCACGGCGGCATCAAGCTCCTCCTGACGGCGGCCGGTGATGTAGACTTTTGCGCCCTGCTCCGCCAGCTCCTGCGCTGAGGCGAGGCCAATACCTGAGCTACCGCCCGTCACTAACGCAATCTTGCCTGCAAGTTTTTTACTCATGGTGAAACTCCTTTCTAAGTTTAAATTGGCTTTTAAAGTCATCGGGTTACCGAGCAGTTCACGCTGCTGAGTTCGGTAAGCACTGTAACGTCATTAATGAGTGCGAAAAAATGCACGAATCCGGAAAACACTTTCCACACAGGTGGATAATCAAAAATCGGGCAAATTCGTCGCGTTATTTATTGAGGAAAACACGCGCGCTGGTTAAGCGGCCCGCGCTGACCGTGAACACATCCTCACCCCGCACCAGAGTCGGATTGTCTTTTGGGCCATAACCCCAGGTCACACGGGCAATACCGTGATTCCACTCGACAGGTGCCGGGGTAAAGATAAAGCCCGGATGCTGTGCCTGAATTTTACTGATAGCAGCATTCACGCGGTCCGCCCCTGTGTTCAGTCCGGCATAATCGGCAACGAAAAAGTCTGCGGAGTACACCGCGGCAAACGCTTTCTCTCGTTCAACGGCATCGGTGTTATTCCAGATAGCAAAGTGGCGATCGATCAGCTGCTGCAGGCCTTCGGGTGCGAGTTGAGCCGTCGTGATGTTCATGGTTGTGTTCTCCGCTAATACGTTATGTGACCCGGCCAGCAGTACCGCCAGCAGCAGGGATTGGGTGAATACCTTTTTCATGTTTGTGTCCTCTGTCAGTTTGCGGCTTTCGCTTTGCCTACCAGTTCAATCTGCGAGCCCCATGGCGTCAGGAAATAAAACCACTGAGTGCCGTCGGCGTTGGTTACCGGCTCATTCAGGGTTTTCAGTCCGGCTTTTTGAATCGCCTTAAAACTGGCGGGCACATCCTGCGTTCTCAGGGCGATATGCGTTGCCGCGTCATCATCCTGATGAGGACGTGTATGGCCGATTTGCGCACCGCTGTACTGGAACAGTTCAACTCCGGTGCCATCAGGCAGACGCATCATGACAAAACGCTTGAGGTCACTGGACTGGTGCCAGTTAAACGCGGCTTTCCATGCATCCGGGATAGCGCCGGGGGTGATGTCTGATTCAATCTTGGCGCCAAAGGTGGTCTGGAAAAACGCGATGGCCTTAGCCAGGTCAGGTACGTTGATACCGGCATGGTCAACGCCTGAGATGGTGACCAGCGGTGCAGCGTCAGCGCTGAAAGCCGGAGCAGAGAGGCTGGCAGCGCCCAATAGCAGAGAAGAAGCAAACAGCGTTGAAGCGATACGTTGAGTTTTCATGTCTTATATTCCTGTGATAAGTGAATCAGCTCATTGACGACAGCGGTTGTTGTCGCGATGGAATAAGCATATCGACGCGCGAAGACTTTCAAAATAGAATGATTTGAAACTCATCATTGCAGATTTGAAATGAACAGATTCCCCGATTTCGAAGGACTCGCGATGTTTGCGAAAGTGGCAGAGGAAGGTTCTTTTGCGGCGGCAGCCAGAGTGATGGGGGTTTCCGTGCCCACCGTGTCACGTGCCGTTGCTCGCCTGGAAGAGCGGCTGGGCGGCCGGCTGTTTAACCGGACCTCTCGCCAACTGGCGTTAACGGAGTTCGGTCAAAGCATGGCAGCGAAGGCGTCAGAGATGTATCGCCAGGCAGAAGAAGTGGAAAGCGAAGCCCATGAACTGTCGGTGCAGCCTCGTGGTCAGGTGCGCTTAGCGGTGCCCATGTCGTTTGGCTTACGCTGGGTAGCCCCGCTGATGCCAGAACTTATTCGCCAGTTTCCGGAGCTGAGTGTCGATCTGCATCTGTCCGATGCCTCAGTTGATCTGATTGCCGAAGGCTTTGATGCCGCGTTACGTATTGCCGCATTACCGGACTCTTCGCTGGTGGCGCGCAGGCTGTGTGCCGTGACGCAATATTTGGTGGCCTCACCGGCTTATCTCGCTGAGCAGGGGGTACCGCAGCATCCGCGTGAACTCACTTCCCGGCAGTGCTTCAGTTATGCCTATCGTGCCAGAAGCCAGGTATGGCGCTCACGCATGATTCCGGCGCGCAGGAAGATATTGTCCCGAGCGGACCGTTGCGCGTGACCAACTCTGACGCCCTGCTGCCGCCCCTGCTGGCGGGCTTGGGGATTGCGGAACTGCCAGAATTTATGGCCGCGGAGTATCTGAAAGATGGTCGCCTGATACATCTGCTGGATGAGTGGTCAATGACACAAGGCGGGCTCTATTTTGTCACACCCACTTCCCGCAGCCGGCCGTTGAAGGTCAAGGTGCTGTCAGACTTCTTTGCCAAACATCTCAGTGAACCTGAATGGCGCTGGCCTAAGTGATAAGCGTTACCATTTCATTTATGAAATGATAACTTTCATTCTTTGCTGTTTTGATTGCTCCTGAGTTTCATTATTGTTGCTTCACGCCGCCGACACTCGTCCGGCACTGAAAACAGGAGCACTCATATCATGAAAACTGCCGTTCAATTACTCCAGAACTACCTTGACAGTATCCAGGATCCTAAAGCCGCCGCGGCCCTTTTTGCCGCAGATGGCGTGTTGGAACTGCCCTATCTGCAAACGCTCAGCCTGCCGCACAGAGTGCAGGGGCCGGCTGAAATCGAACACTTTATCGCCGGATTGCTGGTTAAAATTCCAGATTTCCGCTTCCGCAATATCCAGTTCTTTATCGATACCCCAACACAGGCCTTTGGCGAATACAGCGTAGAAGCCGAACTGGCGGGCACCGACCGAGTATACAAGCAGACTTATGCCGGAAGGTTGGTGGCTGAAGAGGGAAAAATCAAACTGCTGCGGGAATCGCTGGATACCCTCGCCGCATGGCGTGCATTCAGTGGCGAGCAGTCCGCCTGAAGCGGTTTTTGCATTCGATTAAAAATAACTGGAGATAAAAAATGAGTATTAATACAGCTGACACACGCATTTCTTCTGCGGGCGATCATGACAAAACCCAACCGACTGAAATCATCGTCAGCGCTTACTATCGCGTACACCCTGATGACCGCCAAACCTTCATTGATGCTGTAAAGCCTGAAATGCAGGCAGCACAGCAGCTGCCTGGCTGTGTATTTTATGCCTTCTCTCAAGACCTGGTGAATCCAGATGCTTTTCATCTGTCAGAGGGCTGGGCGGACATTGAAGCCTATGAGCGACACGAACACTCAGAGACATTCCTGAAAGCGCTGGCGACCGTGGTGAAACATGTCCGCATCCTTAATCGTGAGGGTATTCGTTACGACGTGGCGAAACAGCACATTGATGATCCGCGGGGTAAGGTTTCAGCCTGATTGCCAGGACTGAGTTTGACGGTGAGACATTGCTCAGCATCAATGAGAACAAGTGCGAATGTCTGCTGTTCGCTCAAAACTGCCTCTAAGTTGCAACCACGCTGAGAGCCTGCAGCGGTTCAGTGAAGCACTTTTATGTTAGAAGATAGCATCCGGTAGGATCACTTGAGGATAAGCAGAATGCTTCTGGAAAAGCTCAGGTTGCTGGAATGCAGCCTTCACGATGACAGGCGAAACGACCGGGAGTGGCTTGAGCGGCTTCTCCACCCTGAATTCCTAGAAATCACACGTTCAGGCGTGATAGTTGACCGCTCAGAGACGATCACGTCGCTATTAAACGAGAAAACTGCATCGCCTATTATCAGCAGTAATTTCCGACTCACCGAAATGGGTGAAGGCTGCGCCATGCTTCACTACCGGACGTCTTATGCTGACGGCAGTCGTCCTGCATTGCGTTCTTCCTGCTGGCTGTATTCGGATAAAGGACACTGGACTCTGATTTTTCACCAGGGAACGCCAGTCGAAGGCACTGCTTAGGTTCGCTGCTGGGATGTTCTTTTCAATTTGCCTGTATAACAGTTCAGATACAAAAAAGGCCGCCCGTGGGCGACCTTTTCTGGCACTTCCTTTTGCGACCATCCGTTATTTGTACAGCTCAGCGGTCATGTGAACGACGTTGCCGTTGCTGGCCTCAATGATTTTGTACTGCGCGCCCTGCTGCTGGGCCTGCGCGGCGATTTTGGCCTCGGCACCGTCCATAGTCAGGGACGTTGCGGTAACGCTCTGCGCGAAGCTGGCTGCTGACATCAGTGAAAGAGCGGCAACGGCGGCGATAGACATAGCTTTGATAGTTTTCATGGTCATTATCCTTGGTTTGTATGGTTGAAAGCGTGTTTGCTTTCGATGAGATAATGATAACCATGGTTACTATTGCATTATTAACAATAAATGCTGGCATTGTGATCGTGCTAACTATTGCGGCAATAGGTGTACTCAATGATCGGTTTGGCGCTGGGTTATTATGTTTAATGTAGAGAACATCCCTGTAGCTATCTTTTTGACGTCCGCAGATCGCTCGCAGCGGACCTAGCACAGCGCCTTAGTCTGCTTAGTT
>NZ_JBGMNK010000029.1:0-10536 GCF_051336905.1 Pantoea sp. C8B4 | reverse complement strand
GGCAGAACAAACTTCTGAGCATGGCAATGAAGGGTAGCTGGCAGAACAAACTTCTGAGCATGGCAATGAAGGGTAGCGGCGCGATTTTCGCGCGTTTCTGCAGCCGCATTTTGGCTGACAGATTCGCAAGATATCGCACCGCTACAAGCGATATTTAAATAATCCGCTGGCTGCCTTTGAAATCGCGCAGGAAACTCCCCCAGCGACGTTCATAAAAAGGCGTGATGTGCGCGGTAAAGAAATGGCTGACACCTTTCTCCTCGCTCACCACTTCACAGATATCAATCGGTGCATCATCTGCCAGCGTATCGGTTGCCACGCTGCCTGCCGCCTGAATGATCTCCTCGATATTGCTATCCGCTTCGATACCGATCAGCAAATTGGGTTCTTCCGTGGCGCTCTCACGAATGCTGGCAATATAAGCACGACGTACCTGTTTATACTTGGCAAACAGCTGCGTCAGTGAATCAATCATCTGTGCGGGTGGTTCAGCCACTTCCGACAGAAGCAGCGCATGGCCCCCTTCCAGTACCGTTTGCTGACTCAGCGCACTGCCCTCTTCACCGATCAGATGGGCAATCTCACCCGGTGAAAACTCTTTGCCGGCGGGCAACTTAGGATTGAGGAATAGGCTCTCACCCAGGGTCATTTCGAACAGCGTGCGCGCGGGCAGACGCAGGTAAGGCTGTTCTTCTTTAATCGCTTCCCCCATTGCTTCTTCTGAGGTGAAGAACGGGATAACACTGCCGCCGCCCTCTTTTTCCCAATGCTGTAATTCCACAGGTGAGGTGGCATCGAACTGCTCTGCAGGACTTTCACCTGGCACCCAAATGTCAGATTCCAGCAGCAGTTGAAAGAATTCCGGACGGTGCGCAGGCTCGGTGGCGGCCAGCTTCAGCACCTCTTCAAGACGATTGCTCATTTATCAAGTTCCAAAAAAACGGCAAGCTCATGCACGAGTTTTGCCGCTTTAGCGCTGTGTGGTCGCCACGAATGGCGACCCTGGATAATATTGACGCAGCGTGCGCACTCATGCGCACCGGCTTTATTTCAGTAACAGATTGGCGATGGTACGCACACCCAGACCAGTTGCACCGGCTGACCATTGATCCACCGCGCTTTTACGGTAAGTGGCAGAACAGTCAATGTGCAGCCAGCCCTGCTGATACTTGCTCACAAAGTGAGAAAGGAACGCCGCCGCACTGCTGGCACCGGCTGCATGTGCCGGACTCGCGATGTTGTTCAAATCGGCAAAGTTTGACGGCAGATGGCTGCGGTGGAATTCAGCCAGTGGCAGGCGCCAGAAGGCTTCATTTTCACCGGTTGCGCTACCCAGCAGTGATTCCGCCAGGACATCGTCAAAGGTAAACAGGGCGTGATAATCGTTGCCCAGCGCCGTTTTCGCTGCACCTGTCAGAGTTGCTGCATCGATCAGTAACTCAGGATTTTGCTCGCTGGCATCAATCAGGCCATCGGCCAGCACCAGACGTCCTTCCGCATCAGTGTTCATCACTTCAACGGTCTTGCCGTTGCGATAGCGAATGATGTCGCCGAGACGGAACGCGTTACCGCTCACCATGTTGTCTGCACAGCACAGGAACAGCTTCACACGTTTGGTCAGGCCACGTGAAATCGCCAACGCCAGCGCGCCGGTCACCGTCGCTGCACCGCCCATGTCGGATTTCATCGAATCCATAAACGCGCTCTGCTTCAGGCTGTAACCACCGGTATCAAAGGTAATGCCTTTGCCGACCAGGCAAGCGTATACCGGCGCATTTTCATCGCCGCTTGGGTTGAAGTCGAGCGCCAGCAGCACAGGTGCGCGGGTTGAACCACGGCCCACGGTGTGAATACCCGCATAACCCTGCTCGCGCAGATCTTCGCCTTTGGTGATGCGATAGCTCACTGCATCACCGCCCACTTCGCTGATCAAATCGATCGCGCTGTGCGCCAGTTGTTCCGGGCTGAGGTCTTCCGCAGGCAGGTTGATGGTGTCACGTACCCAGTCAACGATTTTAAGGCGACGATCAAATTCTGTCTGATCGTTTTCGCTTAATGCTGGCCACTCTACCTGGCGTTTGCCTTTCGGGCTGCGATAGCCTTGCCAGAATGCCCAGCATTTTTCCAAATCCCACTCTTCGCCGCTCAGTGCGACATGGCGGATCCCCTGACCGTCCAGCTTGCGCCCTGCGCGCTGGATGCTCATCAGCGCATCGGCGCCAGTCAGGTGAAGGGTCATGCCACTTTCAGTGCTGCTCAGCAGTGCTTTTTCACCCCAGCGCGCATCGGCGGCCTGGGAGCTGAGCGTAATAGTCATCGGTTGTGTTGTCATCGCGTAGCTCCGTTTGCGTTAGGTGTCACCTTGCGCCAGAACCGGCGCAAGGGAGTGCATGAATTAGCGGGACGTGGCGGGCGTGAATGCCCGTAAACGGCTGACCGCTTTTTTGACCAGCTCAATGGCGTAGTCAATTTCCTCTTCGGTGGTGAAACGCCCCAGCGAGAAGCGCAGTGAACTGTGTGCCAGTTCCTGCTTAACACCCATGGCGCGCAAAACATAAGAGGGTTCGAGACTGGCCGAGGTACAGGCAGAACCCGATGACAGCGCCAGATCTTTCAGCGCCATGATCAAGGATTCACCCTCAACCTGAGCAAAACTGAGGTTCAAAATATTCGGTGCGCCCTGCTCAAGCGAACCGTTAATCTTCACATTCTCTAAGCGGCTGATACCGCGCCACAGACGTTCGCGCATAGCCGACAGACGAGCCATTTCACTGCTCATCTCTTCACGTGCGATACGGTACGCTTCGCCCATGCCAACAATCTGATGCACCGGCAACGTACCGGAACGCATACCGCGCTCGTGTCCACCACCATGCATCTGCGCATCGATCTGCAGTTTCGGTTTACGACGCACCCACAGCGCACCAATGCCTTTAGGGCCGTACAGCTTATGCGCTGAAAACGACATCAGATCCACCGGCAGTACGGCGACATCAATCGGCAATTTACCGACACTTTGGGTGGCATCAACATGGAACAGAATGTCACGCGCACGGCACAAGGCGCCGAGCGCAGCAATATCCTGAATCACGCCGGTTTCGTTGTTCACCTGCATCAGGGAAACCAGCACGGTATCGTCGCGCAGCGCAGCTTCCAGCATTGCAGGCGTAATAATGCCATCACTGCCGGGTTGCAGATAAGTGACGTCGAAACCTTCACGCTCCAGTTGCTGACAGCTATCCAGCACCGCTTTGTGCTCAGTTTGACTGGTAATGACGTGTTTGCCGCGTGCCTGATGGAATTGAGCCGCACCTTTGATGGCGAGGTTATCAGCTTCAGTGGCACCGGAAGTAAAAACGATTTCACGCGGATCGGCGTTGACCAGCTCAGCAATCTGATTGCGCGCCACATCAACGGCTTCTTCAGCCTGCCAGCCAAAACGGTGAGAACGGGAAGCGGGGTTACCGAAGGTGCCATCCAAAGTGAGGAACTGCATCATTTTGGTGGCGACACGCGGATCGGCAGGCGTTGTCGCTGCGTAATCCAGGTAAATCGGTAATTTCATTGCGCTAAAACTCCGTATAAAAAATCATACGTCTTTATAGCACGATTCAGCCCCGGCTGTGTGAACCCGTCATGCTCAAGCCGCAGGTGCGTTGGCTGCGCTAATTCACCCCAGTCACTTACTGATGTAAGCGCCTGGGGGATTCATTCGCTTGCCGCTTTCCTGCACCTCGAATCATCAAGGGTTGGGGCTTAGACGGGATTAAGCACGCAGATTAACGTTAATGGTTTCCTGCATACGGTGCTGCTGGAAGCGACGGTTGTCGGTCATGTTCTGACGGTCAGCCACATCCAGAATTTCCTGGTTGTTCACCAGTTCAGCCAGCGTAATGTTGTTGAGGAATTCGCTGATGCGCTCACTCAGATCACGCCACAGGACGTGAGTCAGGCAGCGCTCACCGCCCTGGCAGCCTTCTTTGCCCTGGCATTTGGTGGCATCAACAGATTCGTCAACCGCCGTGATCACCGCGCCAACCGCAATCGCGCCGGCATCTTTACCTAACAGATAACCACCGCCCGGACCACGAACGCTGGCCACTAAACCGTGCTTACGCAGACGTGAGAATAACTGCTCCAGATAGGAGAGCGAAATGCCCTGACGCTCAGAAATATCAGCCAGCGGCACCGGGCCCTCGTTTGAGTGCAGTGCAACGTCCAGCATAGCGGTTACGGCATAACGTCCTTTGGATGTCAGTCTCATAGCATACAACCTCGTAAGCGTCCGTCCGGGTATCGGCGGGCTATCTGATGAATTGACGCCAGTCTGCCATTCCTGAGTAAAACGGTCAACTATTTAACCAAGTAATTTACTCAACTATTTAACCAACTGTTTTACTCAACTATTACCCTTATCACCTTTAGGCTTTTGGAACGAAGCCAGCATACCGCGCAGGATATTAAGTTCATCACGTTCCGGGCGCGCGCGAGTATAAAGACGACGCAGTTTGCTCATCACCTGGCTCGGGGTGCCTTCGCGGATAAAGCCGCTGTCCAGCATCATCTTTTCGATGTGCTGATAGAAGCGCTCCAGATCGTCCACTAACGGATACGGTGACTCTTCTTCTTGCGGCTGAGGATTGGCCTGTTCCTGCGCCTCCAGCCATGCCATACGCACTTCATAAGCGATGATCTGCACTGCCATCGCCAGGTTCAGCGAGCTGTATTCCGGATTCGCTTGAATGGCGACGTGATAGTGGCACTTCTGCAACTCTTCGTTGGTCAGGCCCACGCGTTCACGACCAAAGACTAAAGCCACTGGTGCCTGCTGACCCTCTTCCACGCTTTTGATACCGCATTCACGTGAATCCAGCATCGGCCAGGGCAGCGAACGGGAACGTGCGCTGGTGCCGACAACCAGGCTACAGCCCGCAATCGCTTCGTCCAGCGTGTCCACGATTTTTGCATCGCCAATCACATCGCTGGCGCCGGCGGCAAGAGAGATGGCCTGCGAGTCAGGTTTGACCAGCGGATTGACCAGATAAAGATTGGTTAAGCCCATGGTTTTCATGGCGCGAGCGACAGAGCCCATGTTGCCAGTGTGCGAGGTTTCTACCAGTACGATTCGGATATTTTGCAGCATAATAGTGAGCGGTGAGAAAATGATGGCGCGTAGCCTAGCATAAAAGCAGGACATTTGCTGAACACCCTGATATACTCCGCGCCGTTTTCACCCGTTCTTTAACATCCAGCGAGAGATACCGATGCATCCGATGCTCAACATCGCCGTGCGCGCAGCGCGCAAGGCCGGAAATTTAATTGCCAAGAATTATGAAACCCCGGACGCTGTCGAAGCCAGCCAGAAAGGCAGCAACGACTTCGTTACCAATGTTGACCGCGACGCAGAACGTCTGATTGTCGAAGTGATTCGCAAATCCTACCCGCAGCACTCCATTATCACCGAAGAAAGTGGTGAACTGGCGGGTGACGATCAGGACATTCAATGGGTAATCGATCCGCTGGATGGCACCACCAACTTCATTAAACGTTTACCTCACTTCTCAGTTTCAATCGCAGTGCGCATCAAAGGCCGCACCGAAGTGGCTGTGGTTTACGATCCAATGCGTAACGAACTGTTCACCGCCGTACGCGGCCAGGGCGCACAGCTGAATGGCTACCGTCTGCGTGGCAGCACCGCGCGCGATCTGGATGGCACCATCCTCGCGACCGGCTTCCCGTTCAAGCTGAAGCAGCACGCGACCCCTTACATCAACATCGTCGGCAAACTGTTTACCCAGTGTGCAGATTTCCGTCGCACCGGTTCTGCTGCGCTGGATCTGGCTTACGTGGCCGCTGGCCGTGTGGACGGTTTCTTCGAGATCGGCCTGAAGCCATGGGATTTCGCCGCAGGTGAACTGCTGGTGCGCGAAGCGGGCGGCCTGGTGACAGATTTCACTGGCAACCACGGTTACATGATGTCAGGTAACATCGTTGCAGGTAACCCACGCGTTGTGAAAGCCATGCTGGCGACCATGCGTGAGGAACTGAGCGAAGCGCTGAAGCGCTAAGCACAAAAAAGGCGGATATCACATCCGCCTTTTTTTGTCGTTAAAACGGACGCAACCCGCTACTCATCATCGGCTGTGCACTTTGCCACAGTAACCACCCCGCTAACATCAGCACTACCCCGCCCGTTAACGCCAGTGCAGACATAACAACTTTCGCCCGTTGCGAATCGCCGTTTGCCGCGCCCAACCTCTCGGCCAGGCGACGCGACCGCTGAACTAACAAACCCATTGCAGACACGGTCACGGCGGTACCGATGGCCATCGCAATGGCAGAAGCCACGCCCCACGCATAAACGCCAATCACCTTGGCAAACAGCAGCATCATGATGGCACCAGAACAGGGACGCATGCCCATGGATAGCACCACCAGCGCCTGAGTTTTGCCACTCACTGCCTGCTCCATCTGTTCCGCACTGGGTAAATGGGCGTGACCGCAACCGCAATGTTCATCATGCTGATGATGCGGGCGAATGGCGCGGATCTGCATTTTTTGCGGCGCAGGACGCAATCCCTGATAAAGAGCGCGCAAGGCGCGCCAACCGACCCAGACGCCCAATGCCATTACCAGCAGGTAACTGCCCTTCTCCAGCCAGTAACTGCCGAGATGCATCTGCCGCGATGAGGTTTGCAATACCACCAGCATCACTGTGACCAAACCAATCGCCACACCACCTTGTAATAGTGCGGCCAATAACGTCAGTTTCATGCTGGTTTTCAGCTTCGCGGGATGCGTTGCCAGAAAGGTGCTGATGACCACTTTGCCGTGCCCTGGACCCAACGCGTGCAGCACACCATAAGCCAGACTGAAGAGCATCAAGGTCAATCCCGCCTGCTGAGGCTGTTCAGCGACTTGCTGCAGGAGTTGGGTCATCTCTCGATTCAGGATTTTCTGCCACAACACACTTTGCAGCAAAATTTGCGACCAGTGCTGCCACAAGGTAAATCCGGCAGCCAGCATCACTACGGCCAGCAACCATAGCGGCCACAAACGGCGTGGTCGAGAAGGCAGTGAAATCAATGACATGTCAGGGTTACCGTTTGCGCGAATTGCTGACCAAGATCCATGTCTTCTGGCGGCGCATCGGCTTTATCCAGCGACAGCGCGTATTGCTTGAGCGAGTCATCCGGTTTTGGGGTATGCAGGTCAATCTGACAGTGTGCTTTGACGCTGTCGTCCATGGTTAATGCCTGTGGGTTATCGTAATACATATCAACAAAGTAGCTTGGGTCAAAGGTCTGAATGCGATACTGTTTTGCGCTCAACGACTGGGGTTCACCAAATGGGACGATGAATTCCAGCACCGCTTTATTGCCATTGCGCGACAAATTGTACTCCTTAGGTAAATTCAGGAACTTAACCCGCGTTTTATCCTGCCAGACTTCAGAGAAATAGTGCTGGCCCAATACGTTCGCCATCACCTGAGCCGCCAGCTTTTTCCATACCACATCGCCCGGTTTCGCCTTGCCTGCATCGTAGAGCAGATCGGCCGAGGTGATTTCATCCATCGTCCACACCATTTTCATCCCCGTCAGATGATCTTTGTCGCTAACGAACTCGGTTTTCATATCGATAAAGCTGTGCGGATGTGACCAGGCCGCTGCGCTGAACAACAGCGTAAAAGTAATAAGCGCAATTTTCATGTGTTATAAAGTAACAATTCTCAAGTGAAGATTATACTGGTCCAGAAAAACTGTGACCCGCCTAAAAGCTCTGAGCAAAAGTCACGACAAAGTGCAGGGTTACCGCGTGGAGTTAGCTATTCTTAGCTCAAAAATGACCCGCGGATAATACTATTGATGAGTTCTGCACCTTCATCTGCACCACTCTTCAGCCGTGCCCAGCGTCGTTGTCATCTGCTATTGCTACTGTTTCTGCCTGCTCCCGCGCTAACGCTTGAAAAGCTCTGCCAGTTAAATGGTGTTGATCCTGCCGTTGCCCGACAGGATATCGCGGATGTCGGTGATGAGATACAGCGCTTCCATCAACTGGAGTTACACCAGATGGTGGATGGCAGCTTCCGCATACATGGGACGGAACTGGACAGGCGGCTCTGCCTGCTCCATTGGCTGCGACGCGCGCTGCGCCTGTCGCAGGATTTCGTCTGCGAACATTTTGCTCCCGTGCTGCGTCAGCGCCTGAAAGTCCTCAATATCGAAAAGGCGCTGTGGGATGAAACCAATCTGCAGGCGTTAATTCAACATTGTAGTCTGCGACTGAGCCGCGATTTCACGCCGCGCGATCGCCTGTTCCTGCAAATCTTTATGAAATATGCGCTGTGCCAACGGCAAAATGCACTGTTTAATGAAAAACAGCGGGCATGGCTGGCAGCAAAAACCGAGCGTGCTGCCGCAGATGATGTGATTCACCACTGGCAGAAACGCTGCCATTTAGCGCCGGACGTTAGCGAAACCGACTTCTGGACGCTGCTGTTCAGTTTGATTCATGCGCCGGATGGGAATCAGCTTGAAGACCACCAGGCGCAGCAACTCATGTTGGCCGTAGAAGCGTTAATCGCCCGTTTTGAACAGCTGGCGCAGACACGCGTCAAAAATCAGCACGAGCTGAAATTGCAATTATTCACGCATCTGGCGCAAGCGCTGGATCGCAGTCACTTTGCCATTGGGATCGATAACAGTGTGGCATTGGACGTGGCACGTCTTTATCCACGTTTACTGCGCACCACCGAACGCGCGCTCTACCACTTCAGCAGTGATTTCGGCACGGAATTCAGCGCGGAAGAAGTCAGTCTGGTGGCAGTGTTGTTCGGGGCCTGGCTGATGCAGGATAGCGCACTGCAGGAGAAGCAGGTACTGCTGTTGACCGGCGCGGATGCGGCAATGGAACAATTACTTGAGCAGCAAATCCGCGAGATAACACTGCTGCCCATCAACATCACTTATCAGGATATGCTGCACTTTCAGCGAGAAGGTGCACCGCGTGACGTGGCGCTGGTGATCACACCTTACGCCACATCGTTACCGCTGTTCTCCCCCCCACTGATCCATGCCGAGCTGCCGCTAAGCTATCATCAGCAGCAGCGCATTCGTCAACTGCTGGAAGCTTAAGCGGCGCGCGGACGCAGGAACAATGCAGGAAGCGCCACCAGTGCCATCACCCAGAACAGATGTCCCTGTAAATGGGTAAACAGCACGCCGCTGATCATTGTCATCACTGCAATCCCGCCCCCCATCGCCAGTGCAGAATAAAGCGATTGCAACCGAATCACCTCGGCGCCCTTACGTGCGGCTATAAAGCGCATAGCCGCCAGGTGACATACGGTGAAGCTGCCACAATGCAAAATCTGAGCAGCAATTAACAGCGGCAGCGCGGTGCTGGATCCCAGCATCACCCAGCGCACTAACGCGCAACAGCATGAAAGTAGCAACAGGTCACGGGCACTCCAACGGCGAAACAGACGATTGCTCAGCGCAAATATGACGATTTCCGCCACCACGCCCAACGACCATAGATAGCCAATCACCGATGCGGAATAGCCTGCTTCCTGCCACCAGATGGCACTGAAGCTGTAATAAGCTGCATGTGCCCCCTGCATTAGCGTCACGCATAACATAAAGCGCCAGACCGCGTTCTCCCGTAGCATATCGCGCCACGCCGCCCAACCGCCGCTTGCCCCCTGCCGCGCATCACCTTGTGGCCGGGTTTTGGGTACGAACATCATGCCGCTAAGCATTGCCAACAAGCCCGCACTCAGCAGTGCCAGAATCGCCTGTGATGACCAGGCACTCACCAGCATCCCCGTCAGCGCAGAGCTAATCACAAACGCCAGCGAACCCCATAGCCGCACCGGGCCATAAGCCAGGCCAATTTGCTGCGTCCAGGTCGCTGCCAGCGCATCGCTGAGCGGCACCAATGGCGAGAAAAACAGGTTGAAGCCCACCATGACCAGTAACAGCCATAACCATTGGCCGCCAAACCAGAAACCTAACGCAAACAGGCACGTCATCAATGCCAGCAGCCGCAACGCCAGAATCAGCTGAGAGGGATTTTTAACCTGCGAGGCGATCAGCAGGCTACCGACAAATCGCGCCACCATGCCGCAACCGAGCAGTAAGCCGATTTTTTCAGCATCCAGGCCTATTCCTTTGAGCCAGACGCTCCAGAAAGGTAAGTAGATGCCGTAACAGAAGAAGTAGGTGAAGTAGCTGAGTCCCAGCCATCTGGGCGATCCGATGGTCATTTTGCCTCCCACAGGCATGTCAGCTGCGCCCGCAGCTCATTGGGCCGCTACTTTGTCAGAGGCTTGAACAAAAGGGAAATGAAAGGTCGGAGAATCGTCTTTTCTGCGACAGGCTTCGCATCGGAAATCATACTTCAGGCACCGTAATAACAAGGTCTGCGCGAATGCTTCATGTGCGGTGTATGCGATGTGTGCGATGTGTGCGATGTGTGCGATGTGTGCGATGTGTGCGATGTGTGCGATGTGTGCGATGTGTGCGATGTGTGCGA
>NZ_JBGMNK010000028.1:0-15922 GCF_051336905.1 Pantoea sp. C8B4 | reverse complement strand
AATACGAGTTCTTCGTTTCATGGCAACGTCCCCCCTTGATTAAGGATAGCGTTGCATCGAGCCATTGAACTCACAGCTCACAGCAGCCCTTTCGCCCATGCCCTTAGGCAGTTACATGCCAATTGCGGAGGTTTCTTGCATACTGTAATGGTGGTTTACGGAAGTTAATCTGCTGGAGCCAAAAGGCCGGTATCAATTGCTGTTATGTAGACCTGATAATTTTTTTGGATATTTTACCGCTTAAGACCAAGTCATCTTGTGTTGAAATAATCCATAACTCTCTGAGTTCATCTTCCCAAAACGTTTCATTACAAAAACGACTGAGGATCTCTGAAAGTTCCACCGTTTCAGGCTGATTGAGATGATCTGTCAGGTTAAAATACCCCACAAGGAAAAACTCTGTTTGCCTAAGACCAAGTTGTGACTGGATCTCACCGAATATGTGCCCCGAACAGGTCGCTTCGGGATACACTTTTAGATAAAGTCTTCCAGTATTGACCGGCCCCATGAAAATCCCGCCAAGCCTGTATTTTTTTACTGGTTGTGTATCCAGAATTGTCTGAAGGGATTCAATGGAAAATTCTATGCAATCATGGTTCAACCCGCTACTGATTGTCGCATGTAACAGGTTTTTCCTTTTTTCCAGTAAGTCCCAGGCTATCTTACTTGCAAACGATGCAGTGCGAAGAGCCTTCTCTATCTCGATAAACGTTGATGTTTGGCGCAGACGCTCATCACTAACGGGCAGCACTATAGAATGCCGGTGGGTGTTATACGTCCCCATACAATAGTCTTCATCACTGGCTATGACATCTGGATGGGACGAGTTAACCAATGGGAGGTGAGCACGGCGATAATTTTTGTCTAAAACAAGCTCGTCCCCGGCTGAAAAAACCTGATGTGAACTGCCATATCCCAAAATTTTATCGTCAGTAAAAATCATCTCAGTGCTCCTTTTCTGCAAATGATAGTTAGAGCGGTGGTAACTTTAAAAAGGATAGTCAGTTGGCCTAAAGGACTTAAAGACCTGCTCCTGAATTAAGCTAACAGGCAATTGTTACAGACGTGATCTGCCCCACCGTTGATTCAAATAGTGTGCTGTCATCAATGTCTGCTGTTCGCTCATTGCTGCCCAACCTGCCTTCTTGGTGAGCAGCTCAGTGCCAAAAGCGGACATATTTTTTTTATAAACCTAAACGGGCTCTGATGAAACTCATTGGATATTTACTGATCCAAATTGCATAATCTGGCTAAGATTCTCAGCATTAATTCCGGTGTTGAAACCATAGCTTTCAACTTCAGCCATGTACCGTAAAGATGTACCGATGTGAAGGTCCATATTCATATTTCCGGGCAAAGCCAGTTCCCTTCCGGTGAGGCCAAAACGCACTATTCCCTCATCAGCAGCTGCACGCGTGATCTGCGCGGCAAGGCCAGTCGCATCATTAAGATGAAGTGTGACCGTCAAATGGGGATAAAGTTGAACAATGCGGCGGCAGAGCGCAGCCGTCTCAGCGGGAGAGGCTGCCCCCGAAGAATCCCGAAGTGTTACGCCTTCAATTCCCAGCAGACAAAAATAATCAATAAGCTGAAGAACTATGGCGTCGTTTGCTCTTCCCTCAAATGGACAGCCGAATACTGCAGACAGCTGCAAATCCGATACCACCCCACCACTTTTAAGTACGCCAATGGCCGGAATAAGTTGACGGAAGGTCTCTGTGCGGCTTAGACCAAAAAGGTGAGCATTCATAGTTTCACTGACCGATATGACCAGAGAGGCGCTGTTCAGACCGTTTATAACCGCAAATTGAGCCCCTTCCTCATCATTTATGGTAATGCCGTATTCAGTCAGGAGGTCTCTCCGGGTTCCATGAACGGCTAACGTAGTCGCACATTTACTGTCGTTACCGTCTCCGTGGAGATAGGGTCCCAGATGGAGCATTGAATATCCGCAGGAATTTATGACCTGATTGATTTTGAACCGGTTTTGCTGGCTAAGTATGCGCCCTGTCCCTGAATAACATGCTAGCGATTCCCTGAAATAAAGCCTCATTCCCTTCTCCTGTCGCAAAAATCAAATCCAGAAAATGCCAGCCTGTTTACCGCAGAGGTCACAGGCTGGCATGCGTTATTCTCCGGCGGGAAGGTGCCGGCGTGACGAAACCCGGAACGCCTGCCTGATATTCCAGACGCTCTCTGTGTTCCCTACGGCCAGAGCAAACAGTATTCCGCCCACAATGGAGAAAAGTCCCAGCACAACCCACGCCAGCGTCATATCCGTTCCGCCACCCAGATGTTTGAGGTACCCGGCGACGAGTGGCCCGCCAAACTGTCCGATGAAGTTACTGCAAGCGCCAACAAAAGCCACTGCGGGTACCGCTTTACGGGTGGGCAGAATTTCCGTGAGCCGCACATAAACCAGCGGAACAAGCATCTTCATCGTCAGGCCGACGAACATAAACAGGGCAATCTGCACCCAGTAATAAGAGAGCGGGACAAACGCCGCAGCCGACAGCGCAATACCACACAAAACTGTTGGGATCGCTGCGTGCAGACGTCGTTCCTGGTTGTATTTATCGGAGCGTCGGGTGATGTACCAGATGCCGACCATAGTCATCAGGAACGGCAAGCCGCTAATCAGTCCGACCATAAATTCACTGAGCGTGCCGTAACCTTTAAGCGCCGTCGGCAGCCACAACGTGAAGCCGTAAGCCAGCATGCTATGCAGTGAGTAACCAATAAGCATCAGCCAGAGCGCGGGTATCTTCAGAATGGTCCACCACGGGTCTGATTTCTCTTTCACATAGTTTGACTGTTCGGCAGCCAGGTCTTTCTGGATGTGGTCACTGTCACTTGCGCTGAGCCAGCTTGCAGCCTGAATGCTTTTGGGAACCAGATAAAACCAGATGATGCAAAACAGCCACGCCGGCGCGCCCTCAATGACCATCATCAAACGCCAGTCATGATGTGCCAGAATCCAGCCGGAAATCGGACCTGCCAGAAACGCGCCGGCGCCCAGGCTCAGGTTCCAGATACCAAAAGCCCGTCCGCGCTCCGGTTTCATAAACCATTGAGCTAAAAACATCGCCGTGGCGGCCTGAATGGGACCTTCGGCCAGCCCCAGGAAGAAACGGATAGCAATCAGCTCGCTGAAGTTCCGCGTCAGACCGGTCAGCATGGCGCAGGCACCAAACAGAAACAGGCTGATGCCAATGATCCTTCGCGAACCAAAGCGGAGCGCCAGCCATCCCGCGGTAAACTGCGTAGCCACATAGCCCCATGCAAATGCACCGCCAAGCCAGCCAGCTTCAACCGGACTGAGCCCCATTTCAGCCGTGATGTGCGGCAGCGCCATACCGATATTGACCCGGTCAAAGAATGATATGGTGTACATAATAAAGACGGCGGGTAATATTATCGTCCAGCGTTTTCTGCCGATAATGGTATTACCGCTGAGAGCATTGTCACTCATGATAACTTCCTCATTTGGTACTTATGTAGGGGGAGGAAATGCTGATTTCAGCTCCTTTTAAATATCAGCCAGGTCAGATTTTTATTATTTTGATGGTGAGACGACATAGTTAGTCAGTCGCCCGATAGATTCTATTTCGACCTCAATAACATCACCGTCATTAAGAAAAAGCGGTGGATTACGCGAGCGCCCCACGCCGCCTGGCGATCCCGTAAGAATGACATCCCCAGGAGAAAGTTGAGTAAATGTGCTCATATAGCTGATAATTTTATTTATCTTATGAACCATATTCGCGGTGCTGTCCTGCTGGACAATTTCGCCATTCAGCCAGGTTTTAAGCTGGAGATTTTGCGGGTCAGTAACATCATCACTGGTCACCAGCCATGGACCGAAGCCACCCGTCTTGCTCCAGTTTTTACCGGCGGTGAACCAGGTATGTTGCCAGTCGCGTACAGAACCGTCCATGTAGCAGGAGTAGCCGGCAATATAGTCCGCCGCTTCTGCTTCAGAGATATTAAGACCGGACTTCCCGATGATAATGACAAGCTCACCCTCGTAATCTAGTTGATCGCTCTGGGCTGGCTTAACGATTTCTCCGAGGTGTGCGGTCTGAGAATCTGAAAAACGAATGAATATTGTCGGTACATCAGTAGTAATGCTGAATTCCGTTCGCTTATCCTGATAGTTCATTCCCACACACAGTATTTTCCCCGGATTTTCGATCACCGGTAAAAAAGTAATCTCAGACAACTGATAATCAACGTCTGCATTGATATAGTTATCGGCAGTGGCTACTCCTTTCTTCCGGATAAAGCTTTTCAGGTCAGGAGTGTCTATATCGGTCCGGCTTCTTAAATCTATAATCCCTTCAAACTTCAGGATGCCGTAACTTCTATATCCATCAGGCGTCAGGTAACTTAAAAGTTTCATAGGAAGTTTCCGCGGTGCCTCCGGTTCTACACCGGGAGGCACAATAAGTGATTAAGGAAATCGATATACCCGGCTGAAATTATTCCGCCAGCGCACGCATTTCTTTAATAAGGTCAGATTTGCCTTCGAAACCGATGCCCGGCAGTTCCGGCATGATGATGTGGCCATCCTCAACCTTCACAGAATCCGGGAAGCCACCGTATGGCTGGAACAGGTCTGGATAGCTTTCGTTCCCGCCCAGACCGAGACCCGCAGCAATGTTCAGGGACATCTGATGGCCGCCGTGCGGAACGCAGCGTGACGGTGACCAGCCGAACTGTTCCAGCACGTCCAGCGTGCGCAGATACTCAACCAGGCCGTAAGAGAGCGCGCAGTCAAACTGCAGGTAATCACGATCCGGGCGCATGCCGCCATAACGCAGCAGATTGCGCGCATCCTGATGTGAAAAAAGGTTTTCACCAGTTGCCATTGAGCCCGGGTAAAATTCTGACAGCGCAGCCTGAAGGGAATAATCAAGCGGATCGCCAACCTCTTCGTACCAGAAGAGCGGGTATTCGCGCAGCATCTTAGCGTAGGCAATCCCGGTTTCCAGATCGAAGCGGCCGTTAGCATCCACTGCCAGGCGGGCTTCACTGCCGATTTCGTCAAGAACGGCCTCAATGCGGCGACGATCTTCTTCAAGCGATGCGCCACCAATTTTCATTTTTACAACGTTATAACCACGGTTAAGATAGCCGCGCATTTCCTGGCGCAGTGCGCTCAGGTCTTTACCAGGATAATAATAACCACCGGCCGCATAGACGAAGACACGTGGATTGGCTTCAACCCCTTTCATTTCTGCCAGCAGGCGAAACAGCGGTTTATTGGCGATTTTTGCCGTGACATCCCAGATGGCCATGTCCAGCGTGCCTACGGCGACCGAACGTTCACCGTGACCGCCCGGCTTTTCATTGCTCATCATTACGTCCCAGATTTTATGCGGATCCAGGTTGTCACCTTTGCCATTCAGCAGGCTATCGGGTTCAGCTTGCAGGATACGATCGCGGAAGCGTTCGCGGATAAGGCCGCCCTGACCATAACGGCCGTTAGAGTTAAACCCGTATCCCACCACGCGGCGTCCATCTACCTCAACGTCAGTCACAACGGCCACCAGGCTCGCCGTCATTTTACTGAAATCGATGTACGCATTACGGATAGGGGAAGCAATCGGTTTGGTAATTTCAACAACGTCAAGGATACGCATGTTCTCTCCGGAAGTTCTCAGTCGGGATCGGTCAGATATGTTTGCCAAAAAATGTGTTATGTCATGCCACATACTTATTGGCATAATGCATTTTCGTCGTACCTAAGGACCATTTCGTCCTTTCTGATACCCATCCTAAGCAGTTCTCACATGCTGTTCTAATGCCAAAGAGGCAGGCTGTAATGCAAAATCGGCATCACTTAGAGTTAACATGGCTTGAGGACTGCGTTGCGCTAGCGCAGTCACTTAATTTTTCACGTGCAGCAGCTTCACGATATGTGACACAGCCTGCATTCAGCCGGAGGATTGTTTCCCTTGAGGAGTGGCTGGGAACGCCATTGTTCGAAAGAAACCGACGTGGCGTCAGTCTGACGCGGGCGGGGGAAATTTTCGTTACGCAAATACCTGATCTCATTCGTGCGCTTTACACCCTGAGAAGTGAAGCTATCGAGGCTGCAGGAGAAACCCGGCCTGACGTTATTTTTTCGGCAACGCACTCCCTTTCATTTTCGTTTTTTCCTGCACTGATGCGTAACAACGAGAAAATTGCACGCTTCGGCTCATTCCGCCTGCTGTCTGACACGCTAAGCGCATGTGAACGGATGATTGAAAAAGGTGATGCCCAGTTTCTTCTCTGCTATTACCACCCTCACATGCACATTAACCTGGACCAGTCCAAATACCTCAGCGTCCGACTTGGGCAGGAAACATTACTGCCTTACTCACGTTGTGATACTGCAACCCGTGAGCCTATCTGGCAGGCAACAGGAGGGCGGAAATTCCCGTTTCTTTCGTTTTCTGCTGAGTCCGGACTTGGCCGGATCCTATCAAATACGTCAAAGGTCAACCGTGCCAGGCGAGGTATGGATATAGCCTTCACCGCCGATCTTGCTGCAACGCTTCTGGCTATGGTCAGGGCGGGTGACGGCATCGCATGGCTACCGGAAACGCTGGCTGCACCGGATGTTGATGCTGGCGAGATTGCCGTTGCTGCGGGTAAAGACAGCGGCCTCTGGGTGCCCATTGATATCCGGCTTTTCCGCCCTGCGGCAAGAATGTCTCGTGCAGTTGAAGAGCTGTGGGAAATTTTCGTAGACGGTCAGATCTAGTCGGGGAAAAGGCGGCTCACAACACTAAGTGCGATACGAATAAATTTTTTCCGGCTTTGACTTCTTAAATGTCCGTTATTCGCTCACAGCAGATCCGATGGTTTTCACGCCTTTCCGCTGCGTGCCAATAGCGGAAGTAGCTAAATACAGTCTGTGTGGATCAATGGGGAGCAGTTCAGATTGGTACCTCAACAAACTGAAGCATCTGCAGTCATAACACTTTCCAGAACCAAATCAGCAGCCCTGACTGAAACACTCAAGGCCGCCGATTTTCTAATAACTTTTTCAGCTTCAGTTCAGTCTGTTATCAATGACCCAGCGATTTCGTCCCTGCTCTTTAGCCTGATAAAGCGCCTCATCAGCACGGGCAATGACCTCTGCGGGCTGTCGACGGCCTGGGTTTTGCGCAATCCCCATACTGACGGTGACCCTGTTACTGATCTCAGAGGCCACGTGCGGTAATGATGACTCTGCAATATTGCTGCGGATACGAGCAGCCACCAGAGTAGCCTCATCTATAGCGGCAGCCGGCAGCACAATCAAAAACTCTTCTCCGCCATAACGGGCGATGAAATCCTCTGGCGTTCGTACTGACGCCTTTATCATTTCAGCCACCGCAGATAAGCAGAGATCTCCGGACTGATGGCCATAGTGATCGTTGTACCGTTTGAAATAATCGACATCGAGCATTATCAGCGCATAGGGCTGTTCATGAAGAGACGCTTTCTCAAGATAATTTTCCATCGCGCGTCTGTTTGCAGTGCCCGTCAGAGGATCCTGATGAGCGATGACGTCAAGGTGAGCCACCAGCGTCTGGTTTTGCTGGTACCGAAACCAGGCTTCATTGAACCAGCGCAGTAGAATCTGGCGCCCATAGATGAGAATGACCGTCAGGATCAGCCAGATAACCAGGAACCGAATGCTGATCCCCTGATTCAGGGTGATACTGGAAATCAGCGCCGAAGTCCAAAGGGGTATCAAGAAAGTCAGCAAGGATGGCAAATGATAATAAAGCGCAGACAGTGCTGTCAGCATCAGAATAACGGTCAATGGCCAGGCGAAGGAAAGAGACCACCACACTAAAAAGTGATAGCCGCTATAGCTCCACATCAGGCTTATGGAAAAAAGCAGCGTCAGTTTTAATAGAATATAGCCTGCAGGAAGCTTTCGTGTCACAAATACAAGTGAAAGAGAGGCAAGGACAATGCCGAGCATGACACCATCTATAATTACAGCGATTCCGGTTGTCGCATGAATTGAAAGATCAAAATTATCAAAAAGTACATTTCGAAAATATATCATCAAGGCAAAACTGATATTCACAAAAATGAACCAGTTAATACTGTTCCCCATTGCATGGTTGACCATATCTCTACGGCTTTGCCATGCTTCTAAGCTGACGGCGTTTTTGCGCCTCTCTCGCCTGCTTTGCTTCATCCCTTGTTGCCTCGCCCTTGAGTCACTCCTGACATTGTAACCCTTAAATTGAGGCAGATAATGGCTGTGATGTTTTTTTATAAAAATCAGACAGATAAAGAACTCATGATGATTTTATAAACCACGCGATTGAGAAACAAAATAATATTCGTTAATTCAGATAGTTATAAAAACCATCGCGATAAGATAACCCTTAAATTTCCCCCAGTGCCCACTCCATTCTTAGAGAGGCCGTAAAATATCAGATCCACCCTTGCCGATTCTTTTATGTCAGACCAAGAGCATCTTTACCCACTTAAATGAAAGTTTCTTCATACATTGATTTTTTCGACATCATTCTGCTAACGCAAACTACACTGAAATCGCACCCTTAAAAACACCGTATTCTCAAGAGGTTCCTGACCTCGTTTGTCTCGAGATCCATCACAGCGATTTCATCCATAAAAAGAGTTCTACTGTAACACCTGTTCAGGTTGCCTCTGCTGGACCTGACAAGACAGACACAAAAATAACAGGCAGTAAGCGTTATACCTTCAAATACGTTCAAGGAAACTATCATGGCCATATCAAGACGAGGTTTTTATAAGCTGGTTCTTGGCAGCGCGGCGGGCTTTGCCGTCATGAAGCATGCTGGTGCCAGACAGGCAAAAGTACTGGAGAAAATTCCTCTCCATCACGGTGCAGGCGACAAAGGTGAAACACAGGGTGGTTTCCCTCCGTCGGGGGCGCTTGCTCCATCGTCGATTTTGACTATCAGATTAAGTATCAGCGTGCGTTTGAAGCGGTGCTCTGGAACATGCCTGCTGTGGCAATTTACAGTTTCCGACGTGCCGCCTTTAAGAATCTTGGTATGAAAGATAACGACATCATTGCTTACTCCCATACGGCAACGCCTAAGCTGGAGGCCATTACGGCCAACAGCACCACACCCTATATTTCCGCATTCACCGATTTGCAGCGCGGGCCGGTCGTGCTGGAAGTGCCTGCGGCGAGCGCGGAGGGGAGCCTTTACGGGCAAATTGTTGATGCGTGGCAGTTCACCATCGCGGATGTGGGGCCTGCTGGCATGGATAAGGGCCAGGGAGGAAAATATCTTCTCACACCGCCGGGGTATCTGGGGGAGATACCGCAGGGCTACCTGCATGTCGCATCGCCCAACTATCGCATTGCCTTCGCATTCCGTTCCGTCCCCGCTGAGGGGAAATCGTTGCAGGATGCCTATCTCTATGCGAAGAAAATGCGTATGTACTACCTCAGTGAGGCCGCCAGTCCGCCCACGCAGCGCTTTGTGGACCCCAGTAACGACGTCTATCCTACACTGCCGTTTTATGACGAGCGCCACTTTGAGGACATGCACGCCGTTGCCAGCGTTGAACCGGCTAACGAACAGGATAAAGTGATGATGGGCATGCTGATGTCGCTGGGCATTGAGCGTGGTAAGCCCTTTAATCCTGACGACACGACGCGTAAAGCCATGCGCCAGGCTGCGATTGACGCCTGGTTTTATCTGCAACACTGGTTTGATAATTTTCCCCGCGAAAAGCTCTTCTGGCCGGACAGGCACTATGCCTCGTTACTCCAGGCAGATGAAAATCAGCGTTTTACCTTTGTATATGAAGATAAAATCGACCTGATTAATCGCGCTGCTGAGTACTTCTGGTGTACCTACATGCCGAAGCAGCTCAGCCCGTCACCTGCCACGCAGTACCTGATGGCAATGGCTGACAGCCAGGGCCAGTTACTGCAGGCCGGTTTGATGTACCGATTGACCGTACCCGCGCAGATGCCGGTGAAGCAGTTCTGGGCGTTAACCGTATACAACCGCGACACCATGTCCTTTATTTACAACACGCTCGAACGCACGACGCTCTCCTCCTACGATCTCGACGGGATGAAAAAGAATGCCGACGGCAGCGTGACGATTTACATCGGTCCGCATGCGCCAGCAGGGCTGGAGAGTAACTGGATCCCCACCAGCGGTAAACGCCCTCTGCCGGCCATGCGCCTGTATGGCCCCACCGATGCCTTCAACAACAAGTCCTTCAGACTCGCTGACGTTGAGCGTGCGTGATGAATCTGTTCCGAACCGGAGTCAAAGATGAAAATGAACAAAACCCTGATTGCCATACTGCTCTCTGCCGTCACGTTGCCTGCCATGGCGCAGATAAGCGATAAAATGGCGGAAGATGCCTTCATTTATGGATATTCCATGGATGAGGCCTATAAGTTCTTTTATGAAACGGCGGTTAAAAAAGACGTGCCGCTGAACCGCTTCCAGAATATTCGCCACCTGGCTGATGACACTTACACCGACCACCCGACGATAAATAATGACACGCTGCACCTGCAAGGCTGGCTTGACGTCAGCGCCGAGCCGGTGATTGTCAGCGTGCCGGACATGGACAAGGGACGTTACTGGATCCTGCACACCATGGATATGGGGCATTACACCACCTCGATGATCGGCTCGCGCACGCGGGGCACCAAAGGCGGTCACTTTATGTTTGCCTCCCGTACCTGGAAAGGTGACGTCCCCCCAAGCGTGACGGAGGTCATCCGCGTGGATTCCGACATCCTGAAGCTGATGGGCCGTATCATGGCGACCAGTCCGGAAGACACTAAAGTCGCACTGGGTTATATGGATGACTGGAATATCCGCACGCTGTCAGCCTATCTGGGGGAACCCGGTCCAAAAGCGACCGTGCACCACTGGCCCGATCTCGCGAAAACCAACTGGCTGGAGCGCGTAAACTTCGTTCTTTGTGAAGGGGATATGGGCACCGCGGACAAAAAATGGATTGAGCAGTACAAAGCCGTGGGCATTGAGCCGTGCAAAACGAACTTTACCGCTGAACAACTCGCCGCCGCGAAAAAAGGTGAAGAGCTGGGCATGGCGCACCTGAAAAAACTCCTGCCCACCATGACATCTTCCAAAGGCCTGCTGGGAACCCGAGAGGAACTGCAAAATCAGAAGCGCGATCTGTTTGCTGAAGGCACGTTGATCGGCCAGTGGGGCCTGCCACCGGAAGAGTCTATTTATCTGCAAATGGTTAAAGGTTCCGATGGCAAAAGCATCAACGGATCTAATGGTAAGCAATACCGCCTGCACTTTAAAGCTCCTGACGTCAGCCAGTTCTGGTCCTTTACGGTTTATGGTCTCGACAACATGTTTATGGCCCACAATGACATAAACCGCCACAGCCGGGGCGACCGCACGCTGAAGCCGGATGCTGACGGCATGTATACTATCGACCTCAGCGCCAAAGGTGACGCCAGTAATCCCAACTGGCTGCCTATCCCGGAGAAAGATGCTTATATCATCATGCGCCTCTATGGCCCGGATCAGGCGGCAATCGACGGGAAATACCCGGCACCCACACTGGAAGTGGTGAAGTAGAAACCGCGCGTTTCGTCATTATTCATCCCCCCATGCTGATGTCGGGGGGATCTCGGCATGTTTGATATCCCTGCAGTGGTGTTTTGATTAATGGAATTAAAAACACTCTGCTATCTCGCTTCAGATACTTTCCTGAACAGGTGGATACATGAAAAAAATCTTAACGCCTGCCCTGTCACTGTTCTTAACCGCACACGCGTTGTCAGGCTATGCTGCCGATGACAGTGCCGGGCTGGCAAAACAGCTGAGTAACCCGGTCGCCAATTTGATCAGCGTGCCGTTTCAGTTGAATGTCGATGATAATGTGGGGCCGGGTAATGGCACGCGAACGCTGCTTAATGTGCAGCCGGTTATTCCATTTTCACTGAATGCCGATACCAATATTATCAGCCGTACCATTTTGCCGTTCACTACGCAGAGCCACGTCTCCGGCCCAGGGGAAAATCAAACCGGTCTGGGTGATGTGGTGCAAAGCTTTTTCTATTCTCCAAAATCCCCCACAGACAGTGGGTTAATTTGGGGGTTCGGTCCCGTACTGCTTCTGCCTACTGGCACGGACAGTGCACTCTCAGGACGGAAATGGGGCGCGGGTCCCACTGGTGTCGTTCTGAAACAGACCGGGCCGTGGACCTATGGGGCTCTGGCGAACCACATCTGGGATTATGCCGGCAGAGACGACCGTAAGCATGTCAATGCCACTTTTCTGCAGCCCTTTCTTTCATACACAACGCCCGATGCCATTTCCTACTCGCTGAACACCGAATCGACCTACGACTGGACGCAAAGCGAATGGAGTGTGCCGGTTAACCTGAGCATCAGTAAAGTCACTAAGATAGGTGATCAGGTGGTCCAGTTTGGAGGCGGTCTGCGTTACTGGGCACATACGCCCGATGACAGCGGCCCTGAAGGCTGGGGGGTGCGTTTTAATGTCACCTTCCTGTTCCCGCAATAACTGACTTCACGCTTTTACGGTAGCCATTCCTGCCTGGCTACCGTTCCCCTAACGGCTCACCGCTTTTAATTCAATGGCGGACAGGTGCCATATCAAGTCATTGACCCGATCATGTTGGTTCACACAGGATGCTGTTAGCAATCTCCGTTGTTCGCTCTTCGCTGTCCCTGGGCCGTTCCTTCGACTGCTGAGTGCCAAAACAGAAATAGCTAACATTTGTCTGCGTGGAGCAACGGGGGACGGGCCAAGAGAACTACTTAAGCCTCTTTCTAAGAATATTTGCGGCATCGCGTGCGAAAGCTTTTGTCTGTAAATCTTTTGATGAAGCTGAGATTCTCTCAAGTTCATACAAAATGTTAGCCTTACTTAGTTCTACCCCTCTGGCGGTTAATTCAATGACAGCTGCTCCTATAGCGCATCCAATCATCCCTGCCCTGTGTGATCTGGTTTCGTTCATGTGACATAGGTGAGTAATTAGTTTGACTTAGGATAAAAATAGATCGAAACGGCGATTTTTCAAGAAAACTTAAAGCACTAACTTCTATAGAGATTTATGCTCCCTGCGGGTTTTCTCTTGATGCATAATTATTTCTCCATGATTGATTAACAGCATTAGTAGTTACTTCATTCTACGAACAACCCATCCACGCCCTTGATATGTTTTCTGATTCGCCAAAACAAATGCCAGGTACAGGCGCTGACCAGCTCCCCGTTGAATGACACTCGGCATAGCTAGCGACATCCATTGCGAACATCTGCTGATCGACCTTTAGGGACAACCATACTCAAATTACCCACATTACAGGAGAGTTGAGTATGAACACGTCACCCTGGAACAAAGACCGTATCATCGGTCAAAAAAGACCTCTTCAGATATCTCATATCTGGGGGATTAGAATCAGACTTGAAATTGAAGGTAACACGCGCGATCTTGCCCTATTCAACATGGCTTTGGACAGTAAACTGCGAGGTTGTGATCTCGTTAAACTCAAAGTGTCAGATATTGCATATGGGAATTCTGTTTCGAGTAGAGCAACGGTGTTGCAGCAAAAAACGGGTAATCCTGTTCAGTTTGAGTTGACTAAAGGGACAAGAGAATCTGTTGCAGCCTTGATAAAGCTCAGCAAACTACACAGTAAAGACTATTTGTTCCAATCCCGGGTCGGTTCTTGCCAACACATATCAACCCGGCAATACAGTCGAATTTTTCATGGGTGGATAGCAAAGCTTGGTCTTGAAGATTCGCTTTACAGCACACATTCAATGAGAAGAACTAAACCTTACTTGATCTACAAGAAAACCAAGAATCTTCGCGTAATTCAACTCCTGCTGGGCCATAAAAAGCTGGAGAGTACGGTGCGGTATCTGGGGATTGAAGTCGATGATGCGTTGGAGATCTCTGAGTCGATTGAAGTCTAAGGTCCACAGGGCTGCTACAGCAGCCCTGTGACAGAAGCGGGAAGTCGTTAACAACAGTCTTTGTGCAGTACTGAGGGACAGGTCAATTACGTCATTAGATTGATACTGGTAAGTATGAAAACCAGTTATTCAACATTAAAGGTGTTATGGTTGGTGCTCCCTATGTCAGGGATACAAACAAAGGCCTCACAAAATGGGAATCGCTGGATGGATAGGAAGCGTAATAATCATTACATTGGTGGGAGCAGGAATCGTAGCGCTATCCAGGCTTTCAGTTCAGGTTTCTAACAATAATGATGACAAGGAACCCTAGAAACATTTTTGCGAACAGACCTTAAACGCACCAGAACTTTAGTAAATTCGTCAGTTACTGTTTAATTAACTTAGACATTTTATGCAATTCCCGTTTAAATGGTCGAGTCGCCATGCAGCCTGGAATATGTGTCTGAGAATTTACCCCGGCAAGAAAAGACGCCGTAAATACCATTATTTACACTCTTCAGGAAACGCCATATGGAATATTCATCAGACCTTTACAAAAATATCCTGTCTTAATGCCCATTTCTGGTCCAAAGTTACCACCTTGTCTGAGTGACAAACGCTTAGCTGCCCACATGTTCACCCGCTAACCGCTTCAACCAGCCGCCGATCATGCATTAAGCATTCAGAACGTGGACAAGCGCGGCACTCCTACTACCGCGCGAGTGGGGAGAAGCCTGCATATATTGCAGGCTTTTTTTCGTCTCCAGTCTTAGCAAACCAAAACGGGTAGCAGCAATAGCCTGAAAGTTAAATATAAATCCTGGATGTAACTCAATAAAAATATTCTACGTGGCAGAAATTCATTCATGGTATGGAAAAACGAGCTTTTAAACTGGTGAGTCGTAAAGGCGCTCGTGAAAGCGCCTCTTTTTATTCGGGCTCCCTGAGCCTCTTGCTAATTATGCGGTAGCCATCATGGGTGAGTTTTGTGAGACTGACGGGTTTATCATGCTGAGGTTTTATCCATCCTTCAGGCTGACATTCGGAATAAAACCATATTTCAGGCTCATCACTCCCGCGTTTGAGCCAGTAATAGCCTTCTTTCATAGTGATATCCTCCGTTATAGCCTGGCCTGCTTACCGAAGATTCGAAGCTCAGGCCACTGTAAGCACATCAACAGCCCGGAGGTGACTGAGGATCCCGTGTCAGAGCAGTTTGTTTGCGGCCTCAAGTATTTCATCGCTTGAAAGTGTGCGGTCAGAGGCAACGTGAACCACCATTGAGTCCCCAGTCAGAGAAGGGAAACCAGCAGACATTATTTGAAGCTGAATTTCTTGTCCGCTGGGATAGGCTTTGCGGATTGAAGTGACCCCATCCATCAAGCTCATGACGACTGCGGGAGCTAAATTAAAGAAAACGATAACTCGTTTCATATACATCCTATGAGCCAGTGAATACCTACCTTATCACGCCCACATGCACTTAGCTTGCAAATACTTGAGATGGAGTAACTTTTAATGAAAATTTTAAAGTTCTGATAGTTCTCATTAACTTAAAGAGAATTACAATCAAAACTTAAATAAAAGACTAAGTATCAATTGCTTACACACCCTTAAAATACATATTTTTATGTGCATAATGGAACCTCAAGGTAAAATTAAAATAATTATTTCACGCATTTTATTTGCTTTCGCTTCGTTTACGTCTAGTCTTGACATACTTTTAATCACCCTCTATAGACATGCGGCGGTCTGTAATCACCTCTCAGTGATAAATTTTGGAAACTCACTCAGCCGTTATAGATCAACTATCGTCTCTGATTCATCTTGTTACTAATAGCGAAAAAGAAATTTTTAGCGAAGACAAAACAGAAGAGATGGTTGAAATTTACCTTGTGCTAGGCTGACCTGCTCCCCGTTGATTAATACACCGCGATGTTAGTAATGTCTTCATAAGCCACATGAGGACATCCCCATGAAG
>NZ_JBGMNK010000027.1:0-20339 GCF_051336905.1 Pantoea sp. C8B4 | reverse complement strand
CATCCATAGCTCAGCTGGATAGAGTACTCGGCTACGAACCGAGCGGTCGGAGGTTCGAATCCTCCTGGATGCACCATATTTTCGAATATGGAAAGTGCCTCAGTGTGTCATGACGTGGTAAACGTTCAGGCCGCACTAAAGAGAATAACGTTGCTTCAGCAACGGCCCAAAGGGCGAGGCGAAAGCCGAGTAATCCTCCTGGATGCACCATCTCCTGTTAGAAACAATCAACACCCGCTTTCTGAATTTACTTCCCATTTTTCTTCATCACACAAAAACCACTTATATAACCGCCATTTATCCCCGGTATGGCTACCTGACCTTTTTCCGAAAACAAAAATAGCTAATGCTTTCAAAGCATTTGCTGTTAAGCACACCTGGCGACAACCTAAGCGCATTACGCTAAAGTAATGGCTCATTTTGTGGTGCTCGATGGAGTGACAATGTACGACCAATATGATGCCCTGATTTTCGATATGGACGGCACAATCCTGGATACTGAGCCGACACATCGAAAAGCCTGGCAGCAGGTGCTGAGCCGTTACGGTTTCACCATGGATGAGAAAAAAATGGTGAGTTTTAATGGCGCACCCACCTGGCAGCTGGCGCAGTACATTCTTGAGCAGAACAATGCTAAGCATGATCCTCATTTGCTGGCCGCAGAGAAAACCGAAGCGCTCAAGGCGATGTTGCTGGATGATGTACGCCCTTTACCGTTGATGGACGTGGTGAAAGCGTATCACGGTCGTCGTCCCATGGCAGTGGGTACCGGCAGTGAACATAGCCTGGCAAAGGCTCTGCTTGAAGCCTTGGGTGTCTATCATCTGTTTGATGCCGTTGTCGGCGCGGATGATGTGCAGCGCCATAAACCCCAACCTGATACTTTTTTACGCTGCGCCGAGTTAATAGGCGTGGCACCTGAACGCTGTGTGGTATTTGAAGATGCTGACTTTGGTGTTCAGGCGGCGCGAGCCGCGGGCATGGATGTGGTTGATGTCCGTTTACTGTGAATGAAATTCTGACCTATGGATCGTTATTCGGCAGTAGCTTTCTGAGTGCCACTCTCCTTCCAGGAAGTTCAGAGGCTGTGCTGATTGCTTTGCTGATCGCCCAAAAGGGTTCGATCTATGGATTGTTATTGGCCGCATCAGTGGGAAACACGCTGGGTGGCCTGACCAACATTATTCTTGGTCGCCTCATGCCGCCAAAAGGGCAGGGGCGATGGCATGACACAGCAATGACGTGGTTACATCGATTGGGTCCTGCAGCGCTGCTTTTAAGCTGGCTGCCGGTAGTGGGCGACCTGCTTTGCGTGCTTGCAGGCTGGTTGCGCTTTGCCTGGCTGCCCTCGGTGCTGTTCCTCGCCATCGGTAAAACGCTGCGTTATATCGTTATCGCGACCGCCACATTACAAACAATGCAATGGTGGCATTGATTCGCACAGATTCGAGGCTACGGTTAACATTATGCTGAACAAAAATAAATTATTCGCACAGCGGGAGGTTAATGTGATCCCGGACGTATCAAAAGCGCTTTCCTGGTTGGAAGCGCATCCCGACGCGTTGAAGGGTATCGGCCGTGGCATTGAACGCGAGACTTTGCGCGTTAATCCAAATGGTCACCTGGCAACCACCGGACATCCTGAATCCCTGGGTTCAGCGCTGAAGCACAGTTGGATTACCACTGATTTTGCCGAAACGCTGCTGGAGTTCATTACGCCTGTCGATCAAAGCATTGATCGGTCACTGGCTTTCCTGCGTGATATTCACCGCCACACTGCGCGAGAGTTAGGTCAGGAACGCATGTGGCCGTTCAGTATGCCGGGTTATGTTGAAGATGTTGATAGCATTGAGCTGGCGCAATATGGCAGCTCTAACATCGGCAAGATGAAAACCCTCTATCGGCAGGGACTGAAAAATCGCTACAGCGCACTGATGCAGATTATCTCAGGTGTGCATTATAACTTCTCGCTGCCACTGTCGTTCTGGCAGGAGTGGGCGGATGTAAAAGATGCGGAAAGCGGCAAAGAGACCATTTCTGCCGGATATCTGCGTTTGATCCGCAACTATTATCGTTTTGGTTGGGTGATCCCTTATCTGTTCGGTGCATCCCCAGCGATCTGTTCATCGTTCCTGCAGGGACGTGAAAGCAAATTACCCTTTGAAACGGACGGCAAAGGCACCTTGTGGCTGCCGTATGCCACTTCGCTGCGCCTCAGTGATTTAGGCTACACCAACAAGTCGCAAAGCGGTTTGGGCATCACTTTTAACTCGCTCGACGGTTACGTTGCTGCGCTGAAAGCGGCGATCAAGACGCCGTCAGAAGAGTATGCGGCCATGGGCACCAAAGATGCAGACGGCAACTGGCTGCAGCTGAACACCAACGTGTTGCAGATTGAAAACGAACTGTATGCACCTATTCGTCCAAAACGTGTGACGCGTTCGGGCGAAGCGCCTTCTGATGCATTGTTACGCGGTGGTATCGAGTACATCGAAGTGCGTTCTCTGGATATCAACCCGTTCTCTGCCATTGGCGTGGACGCTAATCAGGCGCGTTTCCTCGACCTGTTCCTGATTTGGTGTACCCTGGCGGATGCTCCTGAGATGAGTTCTGACGAGCTGTTATGCAGCCGCAAAAACTGGAACCGCGTGGTTATGGAAGGACGTAAGCCGGGCCAGGTGATTGGTGTAGGTTGTAGCGATACAGAACATCCGCTGGTTGATGTAGGTAAAGCCCTGTTTGCCGATCTTCGTCGTGTTGCCGAGGTGCTCGACAGCAATTATGGCAGCACGCAATATCAACAGGTTTGCGATCAACTGGTGGCATCGTTTGATGATCCTGAGCTAACCTATTCAGCGCGTATTCTGCATGCCATCAAAGAAAATGGCTTAACCGGCGCAGGTGTGGCACTGGCTGAACAGTATCGCCATCTGCTGTGTGAAGAGCCGTTAGAGATTTTGACCGAAGATGACTTTAGTCGTCAGGCGTTGGAATCGGTACAGGCGCAGGAAAAGCTGGAACAGAGTGATACGCTGGATTTCGAAAGTTATCTGGCAGGTCGCGAAGGCTAAAAAAGAAAATGGCCACATCATTGTGGCCAAAATTAACATCTCTGTTGTCAGGGATGATGATAACAAATGCGCGTCTTTCATATATTCAGACGTTGGGCGAACGGAAAAGTTTCATCGTTTTAAAAAAAATCTCAAAACAGGAGGTGACGTATGCCACTACTGGATAGTTTTACTGTTGATCACACCATCATGGGCGCACCCGCTGTGCGCGTTGCAAAAACCATGAACACTCCGCATGGCGATACCATCACCGTTTTTGACCTGCGTTTCTGCCGTCCGAATATCGATATTCTGACTGAGCGCGGCATCCATACGCTGGAGCACCTGTTCGCTGGCTTTATGCGTAATCACCTCAATGGTGATGGCGTGGAAATCGTTGATATCTCGCCAATGGGCTGCCGCACCGGCTTCTACATGAGCCTGATTGGTGAACCAGACGAGCAGCGCGTAGCGAAAGCGTGGAAAGGGGCGATGGAAGATGTTCTGAAAGTGAAAGAACAGAGCCAAATCCCGGAACTGAATGAATACCAGTGTGGTAGCTACAAGCTACACTCACTCGACGAAGCGCAGCAGATTGCGCGTAACGTGTTGGCGCATGAGATTGGCGTGAACCGTAATGAAGATCTGAAACTGCCGGCTGAGAAGCTGAAAGAGCTGCACATCTAGTGCCTGTCTGAGCAGAAATGAAAACGCCGCGATGTTCGCGGCGTTTTTTTTGGCTTCAGGAACCGATGGAGGATTTCAGCGGATGATGCGGGGTAATGCGCACCTGCTTCACCATGTTGTCTTGCACGTCGAGGATATCCACATCGTACTTACCGATTTTCACGCGTGTATCGACCAACGGAATCTCTTCCAGCGCTTCCAGCAGCATGCCATTGATGGTGCGTGCTTCGTCTTCAGGTAACGTCCAGTTGAAGGCTTTATTGATTTCACGCACGTTGGCGCTGCCTTCAATCAGCACTGAGCCATCATTCTGCGGCATCACTTCTTCCGCCAGCGAGGGAGACATGGACGTCGTAAAGTCGCCAACAATCTCTTCCAGAATGTCTTCAATGGTCACCAGTCCTTTGATGTCACCATATTCATCGACCACTAAGCCGACTTTCTTCTTATTACGCTGGAATTTCACCAGCTGAACATTCAGCGGTGTACCTTCCGGCACATAGTAAATTTCATCAGCGGCGCGCAGCAGGCGATCTTTGTTGAACTCTTTTTTCTCGGTCATCATGCGCCAGGCTTCACGCACGCGCAGCATGCCAACCGAATCATCCAGCGAATCGCGGAACAGCACGATCCGGCCATGCGGCGAGTTACTCAGTTGGCGAACAATCGATTTCCAGTCGTCGTTGACGTTAATGCCGACAATTTCATTGCGTGGCACCATGATGTCATCAACGCTGACCTTTTCCAGATCCAGCACCGACAGCAGCATGTCCTGATTACGACGTGACATCAGCGAGCGTGACTCATAGACAATGGTACGCAGTTCTTCCTTACTCAGGGCTGAACTAATGGAGCCTTCCGTTTTGATACCAACCATGCGCATCAGAATGCGGGTAATGGTGTTGAGCAGCCAGACCAAAGGCAGCATCACATACTGCAGCGGCGCCAGCAGCACACTGCTGGGATAGGCAACTTTTTCGGGGTAAAGCGCCGCAATGGTTTTCGGCAGCACTTCAGCAAACACCAGCACCACAAAAGTCAGGATCCCGGTGGCAATTGCCACACCTGCATCGCCGTAAAGACGCATACCGACAATGGTACCCAATGCGGAAGCCAGGATATTCACGAGGTTGTTGCCTATCAGCACCAGGCTGATTAAGCGATCAGGACGGCGTAAAAGTTTTTCGACACGACGAGCCGCGCGATTACCGCTTTTGGCTTTGTGGCGCAATTTATAACGATTGAGCGTCATCATGCCGGTCTCTGAACCGGAGAAGTACGCAGAGACCAGCACCATGATGACCAGCGTAACGATCAGCGTGGTGGTTGAAACATGTTCCAACGCAAAAATTCCTTTAGTGAGAAGTGAGCAGGTGCTGAAGCACGCGACTGCCGAAGTAGGCCATGGTCAGCAGCAGTGCACCGCCGCAGTTAAACCAGACGACGCGACGTCCGCGCCAGCCCTCGTGATAGTGTCCCCAGAGCAGAACGATATAAACAAACCAGGCAAGAATGGACAGTACCGCTTTATCGACATTCTCCGCGCTAAACAGGTTATGCATGAAGAACAGCCCGGTGCACAGCACCAGCGTCAACAGCACGACACCAATTTGCGTGATATGAAACATCTTACGCTCAATACTCAGCAGCGGCGGCATATCCTGGGTGAAAGCCAGTTTCTTATTTTTTAACTGGTAATCAATCCATGCCAGCTGCAGCGCATACAGTGCTGCGATAATCAGCGTGGCGTAGGCAAACAGCGACAGGCCAATATGGATCATCATGCCCGGCGTGGTTTCGAGATGGGTAATAAAGGCATTCGGCACAAAGGTGGCGAAGGCGAGGTTAATCAAGGCAAAGCCGTAGACAATCGGCAGCAGTAACCAACCGCGATTGCGCGATGCGACGATGGTCATGATCGCGCAGATCAGCAGACTCACCAGCGAACCGATGTTTAGCAGACTGAGGTTTTGTCCGTTATCGACGGCAAAAATGCGTTGTTGCAGTGCAACCGCATGGGCAATCAACGCGACGCAAGCTGAAAGCACGGCAAAACGACGCCAGCCACCGTTGCGTTTCAGAAGGCTGGGGATAATCAATGCAAGACTGAGGGAGTAGGCGAACAGCGCCACGATCGCGAAAACGAACATAGATCCTTTCAGGTGTCGGTCAGATAAGGAAAAAACCAGTATAGCGCCAGCTGCATCAGGCTCCAAACGATCTGAAGGTCAATTGCAGAGATCGCTGTGGCTTCGTGCTATAATCCGCCGCATTGTGCCGCCCAGGCGGCCTCGCTACGGTCCTAAGTGAGAGAGCATGTTTGATAATTTAACCGATCGTTTGTCGCAATCCCTGCGCAACATCAGCGGCCGCGGAAGGCTGACCGAAGACAACATTAAAGACACCTTGCGTGAAGTGCGCATGGCATTGCTGGAAGCGGACGTTGCGCTGCCGGTCGTGCGTGAGTTCATCAACCGCGTGAAAGAAGCGGCGGTAGGGCAGGATGTAAACAAAAGCCTGACGCCTGGCCAGGAATTTATCAAAATTGTTCGCAACGAGCTGGTTGCGGCAATGGGTGCAGAAAATAATGCGCTCAATCTGAACGCACAGCCGCCGGCTGTGGTGTTGATGGCGGGCCTGCAGGGGGCGGGTAAAACCACGAGCGTGGCGAAGCTGGGTAAGTTCCTGCGCGAGAAACATAAGAAGAAAGTGCTGGTGGTTTCTGCCGACGTTTATCGCCCGGCGGCGATTAAACAGCTGGAAACACTGGCGCAGCAGGTTGGCGTGGACTTCTGTCCTTCCGATCTGAGCCAAAAGCCTGTCGACATCGTTAAGAACGCCCTGAAAGAAGCGAAGCTGCAATTCTACGACGTGCTGCTGGTGGATACCGCCGGTCGTCTGCACGTTGATGAAGCGATGATGGACGAGATCAAACAGGTGCACGCCGCGATCAATCCGGTGGAAACCTTGTTTGTGGTCGATGCCATGACCGGTCAGGATGCGGCAAACACGGCAAAAGCCTTCAATGAAGCGCTGCCTCTGACCGGTGTGATTCTGACGAAAGTGGATGGTGATGCGCGCGGTGGTGCAGCGCTTTCAATTCGTCATATCACCGGCAAGCCGATTAAATTCATGGGTATGGGTGAGAAGACGGAAGCACTGGAAGCGTTTTATCCAGACCGTATCGCCTCACGCATCCTCGGCATGGGCGACGTACTGTCGCTGATCGAAGATATCGAGAGCAAAGTTGACCGCGAACAGGCGGAGAAGCTGGCGAAGAAACTCAAAACCGGTGATGGCTTTGATCTCAACGACTTCCTCGACCAGCTGAAGCAAATGCGCAACATGGGCGGCATGGCCAGCCTGATGGGTAAGCTGCCGGGCATGGGTCAGTTGCCAGACAACGTGAAGTCGCAGATGGATGACAAAGTGCTGGTGCGTATGGAGGCGATCATCAATTCGATGACCACCAAAGAGCGTCAGAAACCGGAAATCATCAAGGGCTCACGCAAGCGCCGTATTGCCACCGGTTCAGGTATGCAGGTGCAGGACGTTAACCGTTTATTGAAACAGTTCGACGACATGCAGCGCATGATGAAGAAAATGAAGAAGGGTGGCATGGCCAAAATGATGCGTGGCATGAAAGGTATGATGCCGCCCGGATTCCCCGGTCGCTAAGGCGAGCGGCACACAGCCAGAAAATTAACACGCTCAGGTTGCTTTTTTCGCCAAAATGAGTAAAATTTTCGGGCTTTTTATATTGCGCTCGGGTTCCATCCCTCGATGGAACCCGAGCGCTTTATTAACTAATGAGGATGTTATGGTTACAATTCGTTTGGCACGTCACGGCGCGAAAAAGCGTCCGTTCTATCAGGTCGTCGTTACTGACAGCCGCAATGCGCGTAATGGTCGTTTCATCGAGCGCGTAGGTTTCTTCAACCCGATCGCTTCTGGTCAGGCTGAAGGTCTGCGTCTGGATCTGGACCGTATTGAGCACTGGGTTGGCCAGGGCGCAACGCTTTCTGATCGCGTTAACGCGCTGATCAAAGAAGCAAAAAAAGCAGCTTAATCTGTCACGGTGGTTAGCATGAGCATTAAACCTGCCGCACAGCCTCTCGTTAACCCAATTGTATTGGGCAAAATGGGGGCCGCTTACGGCATTCGAGGTTGGCTCAAAGTGTTTTCCTCCACTGAAGACGCTGAAAGCATCTTCGACTACCAACCTTGGTTCATCCAGCGCGCCGGTAAATGGCAGCAGGTCGAACTGGAAGGTTGGAAGCACCACAATCAGGACCTGATCATCAAAGTCAAAGGCATTGACGATCGGGACGCTGCGGCACAGTTAACCAATTGCGAAATTACGGTTGATTCTGCTCAGCTGCCAGCGCTGGAAGAGGGTGATTACTACTGGAAAGACCTTATGGGTTGCAAAGTGGTAAACCTCGACGGTTACGAAATGGGCAAAGTCATTGATTTGATGGAAACCGGTTCGAACGACGTTCTCGTCGTTAAGGCAAACCTGAAAGATGCATTCGGTGCTCAAGAGCGGTTAATCCCGTTTCTTGATGAACAGGTTATCAAGAAAGTCGATCTCTCTACTGGCACGATTGAAGTAGATTGGGATCCTGGTTTTTGATCTCCGGACAATCCGGTAACGTAACGGCGAACGCGATGTGGATTGGTGTTATTAGCCTGTTTCCAGAGATGTTTCGCGCTATTACCGAGTACGGGGTAACTGGCCGGGCAGTAAAAAATGGCCTGCTCAACATTCAAAGCTGGAGTCCTCGTGACTTCGCGCACGACCGGCACCGTACCGTGGATGAACGTCCTTACGGCGGCGGACCGGGAATGTTGATGATGGTGCAACCCTTACGGGATGCTATCCACGCAGCGAAAGCGGCGGCGGGAGAAGGTGCCAGGGTGATTTATCTTTCACCTCAGGGTCGCAAACTGGACCAACAGGGCGTTTGCGAACTGGCGACCAACCAGAAGTTGATTCTGGTGTGTGGTCGTTATGAAGGGATTGATGAGCGCGTGATTCACACTGAGATTGATGAAGAATGGTCAATCGGTGATTACGTACTCAGTGGTGGTGAGCTACCAGCCATGACGTTGATTGATTCAGTCGCCCGGTTTATCCCCGGCGTATTGGGCAAGCAGGCGTCAGCCGATGAGGATTCGTTCTCGGATGGTTTACTGGATTGCCCGCACTACACCCGACCTGAAGTGTTAGAAGGGATGGAGGTTCCGCCAGTCTTACTGTCGGGCAACCATGCCGATATTCGCCGCTGGCGCCTGAAACAGTCGCTAGGCCGTACCTGGCTAAGAAGACCTGAACTTCTGGAAAACCTGGCTCTGACTGAAGAGCAAGCACGGTTGCTAAATGAGTTCCAAAGGGAACATCAGCAGCAACAAAACCATCAGGTGGAAGAGTAATCTTCCCTGACTATCAGTTTACCCAGGATATAGAGATTTAATTATGAGCAACATTATCAAGCAACTTGAACAAGAGCAGATGAAGCAGGACGTACCTTCATTCCGTCCGGGTGATTCCGTGGAAGTGAAAGTATGGGTCGTTGAAGGTTCTAAGAAACGTCTGCAGGCATTCGAGGGCGTGGTTATCGCTATTCGTAACCGCGGTCTGCACTCTGCATTCACTGTTCGTAAGATTTCAAACGGCGAAGGCGTTGAGCGTGTCTTCCAGACTCACTCTCCAGTAATTGACAGCATTTCTGTCAAACGTCGTGGTGCTGTACGTAAAGCCAAACTGTACTACCTGCGTGAGCGTACCGGTAAGTCAGCTCGTATCAAAGAGCGTCTGGGCGCGTAAGCGACATCCCAAAGTTAATAGCAAACAAGGGGTTGGCCTAAGGGCCAGCCCCTTTTTTTATGGCCGCTTAAGATGGTAAATCGCGCTATTCACTGGACCGCTATCAAGAATGATTAAACCATAGCGGTAATCGATAAACTCAAACCCACTGCGCAATGCCACGGCACGGCTGGCATGATTCTCCTCAGCAGCGATAATCTCCAGTAAGGGGATATGCGCGTGCTTGAAGCCAAAGTCCACCAATTGAGCCACTGCATGTGTTGCGACACCTTGCCTTTGTGCATTGCTGCGAACCCAATAGCCTAATGCACTAAATTCCCCAGGCCGCTGTGCGAATCTGATGCCTGCGCCGCCGAGTAACCGATCATTGCTATCGACAATGGCGAACTCTTCCGCTTCACCGTTTCTGCGCTGCAGATAGGTGAAATTAATCCAGCTAGCAGCTTCCTCTTCCCGATAATCGTGATGCGCCCAAACCATCCATGGCAGCAGGCTGTTGAGAGACTGATTAACCGCCGCAGTAAAGGCGCCAGCATCCTGTAGAACGAAAGGACGTAGGGTGATATTGGAGGTTGGCATCCTAAGATCCTGGAAAACGATGAATAACAAAATGTTAATGGAAAAAGAGGGTGTTGGCATTTGTTCAATAAAAGCATAGTGTAAAATTTAGTTTACATAAACTGCTTTGCATTATATGGGTGTTATTTAATTAACTTCATGTATTTAATGTGTTTATTGTTTTGTTTTCATGGTCCTTATCAATGGTGGTAATAAAAGTGTACATTCATGGATTGCAAGATGTACATGTTGTGGTACAGTAAGCGCCATCCTCAGTGAGGATCCCAAACCGCATAAACGAGTAAAAAGGATCGCCATCATGCAGAAAGACGCGCTGAACAATGTCCATATCGCCGACGAACAGATTTTAATTACCCCGCAAGAGCTGAAAGCGAAGTTCCCGCTCACTGCGGCGCAAGAAGCGCAGATTGCCGCTTCTCGCCAGACTATTGCCGATATTATTGCTGGCCGCGATCCGCGCCTGCTGGTGGTCTGTGGTCCTTGTTCAATCCACGATACCGAAGCGGCACTTGAATACGCTCGTCAGCTGCAAACTCTCTCTGCACAGTTGAAGGATCAGCTGTACATCGTTATGCGCGTTTATTTTGAAAAACCCCGTACCACCGTTGGCTGGAAGGGGCTGATCAACGATCCTTACATGAACAACTCATTTGATATGGAAGCCGGGCTGCACATTGCGCGTCAGCTTCTGGTGAACCTGGTGGAAATGGGTCTGCCGCTGGCAACTGAAGCGCTGGATCCTAACAGCCCACAATACCTCGGCGATCTGTTTAGCTGGTCTGCGATCGGTGCCCGTACTACTGAGTCGCAAACACACCGCGAGATGGCTTCTGGTTTATCAATGCCTGTCGGCTTCAAAAACGGCACTGATGGCAGCCTGGGCACGGCGATCAACGCCATGCGCGCCGCCGCGATGCCGCACCGTTTTGTCGGCATCAATCAGGCGGGACAGGTTTGCCTGTTACAGACTCAAGGCAACCCGGATGGCCACGTGATCCTGCGTGGTGGGAAAGCGCCTAACTACGGCCCTGAAGATGTTGCGCAGTGTGAAAAAGAGATGCTGAAAGCGGGACTGCGCCCAGCCTTAATGATAGATTGCAGCCATGGTAATTCTAATAAAGACTACCGCCGTCAGCCTGGTGTAGCCGAATCGGCTATTGCGCAGATTAAAGATGGAAATCGTTCCATTATTGGCCTGATGCTGGAAAGCAATATTCACGAAGGCAATCAGTCTTCTGAGCAGCCACGTAGCGAAATGAAATACGGTGTTTCCGTCACGGATGCCTGCATCAACTGGGAAACCACGGAAACCTTGCTGCGTGAAATCCATCAGGATCTGCAGGGAGTGCTGTCGGCACGTCTGTCACACGAGGAATAAAGAGTCATGGTGGCTGAACTGACCGCGCTACGCGATCAAATTGATGAAGTCGATAAAGCCCTGCTTGGGCTATTAGCCAAACGCCTTGAGCTGGTAGCTGAAGTAGGCGAGGTCAAAAGCCGTTATGGTTTGCCGATTTATGTGCCAGAACGTGAAGCCAGCATGTTGGCTTCACGTCGTCAGGAAGCTGAAGTGCTCGGCGTTTCGCCGGATCTGATTGAGGATGTCTTACGTCGCCTGATGCGTGAGTCTTATGCGCATGAAAACGACAAAGGCTTCAAAACGCTCTGTCCGACGCTGCGCCCGGTGGTGATTGTTGGTGGGCGTGGCCAGATGGGGCGCTTGTTTGAAAAGATGCTCAATCTGTCAGGTTACCAGGTCCGCATTCTGGACAAGGGTGATTGGGATCGTTCTGAAGAGCTACTCAAAGATGCGGGCATGGTCATCATCAGTGTGCCAATTCATCTGACCGAGCAGATCATCGCCGAATTACCAACACTGCCGGAAGACTGCATTCTGGTTGATCTTGCATCGGTGAAGAATCGCCCATTGCAGGCGATGCTGGCGGCGCATACCGGCCCTGTTCTCGGTTTGCATCCCATGTTTGGCCCGGATAGCGGTAGCCTGGCGAAGCAGGTGGTGGTGTGGTGTGATGGCCGTCAGCCGGAGGCCTACCAGTGGTTCCTTGAGCAGATTCAGGTTTGGGGCGCGCGCTTACATCGCATCAGCGCGGTCGAGCATGACCAGAACATGGCCTTTATCCAGGCGCTGCGTCACTTTGCCACTTTTGCCTATGGTTTGCATTTAGCGGAAGAGAACGTCAACCTTGATCAACTGTTGGCGCTGTCCTCACCGATTTATCGCCTGGAACTGGCGATGGTTGGTCGACTGTTTGCTCAGGATCCACAGCTTTACGCAGACATCATCATGTCTTCGGAGAGTAATCTGGCGCTGATTAAGCGTTATTACCAGCGCTTTGGTGATGCAATCAAATTGCTGGAGCAAGGTGATAAACAGGCGTTCATCAAGAGTTTTGAAGGTGTCGCGCATTGGTTTGGCGATTACGCTCAACGCTTCCTGGTAGAGAGCCGAAGCATGTTGCGTTCGGCTAACGATAGCCGGCAATAAAAGAGAAGGCATCCGCAAGGATGCCTTTTTCATTTACAGTCGCGGTTCCACCGGAACAACATTTTCACCCGGATAGCAGCCGAGTACTTTCAGAGAGCGCGTCAAATCACGCAGCTCTTTCAACGCCAGCTGCATGTTCTCCGATTGCAGATTGCCCTGCACATCAATGTAAAACATCTCTTCCCACGGGTTGCCGTTAATTGGGCGGTTTTCTAGTTTGCTCATGATCAGATTATGATTACGCAGCACCAGCAGAGCCTCAACCAGTGCACCAGCTTGCTGACCGGTTGCCATAATCAATGTGGTTTTGGCTGGTACCTGTCCAGAAACTTCAATCGGCTTACGTGCCAGCACAATGAAGCGGGTATGGTTTTGTTGCTGGTTAGCTAAATTCCGTTCTAACACCTGCAGACCATAAAGCTCACCACCCGCTTCACTGCCCAGAGCCGCCACTTTTGGTGAATTCATCGCCGCGACCTTTTCCATTGCCGCTGCGGTGCTTTCGGTATATTCGATTTTCCATTGTGGGAAACGATTGATGAACTGGCTGCACTGCTGGAATGGCTGAGGATGGCTATAAACCGTTTCTATTTGCTGTAAGTCGGTATTGCCGTTGACCAGCACACAGTGTTCGATAGGGATGGTCAGCTCACCAACGATGGAGAGCGTCGTCTGCTGCAGCAGGTCATAGACATCGTTAATCGAGCCTGAGCTGGTATTTTCGATCGGCATCACGGCGTAATCTGCCTGACCACTCTCCACCTGATGGATGATGTCGTGGAATTTCAGACAGCCCATCTCAACCATTGAATCAAAATGACGTGTGGCGTATTTACGTGCTGCGAGGTGAGAGTACGAACCTTTAGGACCCAGAAATGCAATGCGTGGTGCGTGCGCGTGCGGATGGTTTAAGTTTTTCTGCAGCAGCGCTTGCTGAGTCAGCACCGAATCTTCAATCACCAGTTGGAACAGGCGGGTAATGTAGTGCGCATCAAGCTGATGCTTTTTACCGAGTGAGATCAGATTTTCCAGCAGAGCGCGTTCACGCTCAACATCGCGAATAGGGCGATGGGTCGCGAGCTTTGCTTGCGCCACTTCAACCGCCAGCGAACGACGTTCAGATAACAGCGTTAAAAGTTTTTCATCAACGGCGCTGATCTTATCGCGTAATGCCAGCAGTGGATTTTCGGGATTCATAGGGCTCACCTGTAAAATGTCCAATAAAAAAGCCTCCCGTTTGGGAGGCTTTGTTGTTCGTCTTCGCATTCATTTTCACATGACGAATCGCCTCCCAATCAGGGGAAGGTAAAAAAGAATGCGAAGAAGAACGGTAGATGTTTCATGTGTGATTCCAGCAATAAAGTGGATTGAGAGTAACCGCAGTGATTTAAAGCTGTCAATAAAAAACGCGCCCGCAGGCGCGTTACTGGAAAAGGTCTATTTATCCCGCAGGGGTGAAATCTTTCATACTGCTGGTTGCGCGGCGCGCTTCAGGTTTGTGCTGCGCCTTATTAAGTTGTCGCTCCAGCTTGGCAATCAGATCGTTGATAGCCGTGTACATATCTTCGTGTTTCGCGCTGGCAACCAGCGTGCCGTTAGGTGTGTTAATGGTGGCATCAGCCACGAATTCTTTCGGCTCTTTCGATAACACGATGTGCGGATTTATCAGGTGAGTTTGCCACTTTTCCAGCTTGGCGAGACGGTCTTCGACATGGTTGCGGATAGCCGCAGTGATTTCCATTTGTTTGCTGGTAATGTTCAGAATCATAGTTAAACCTCTCTGTCATTTCCGTCTGGGTAGGACCAGCATACCGCGTAAATCAGGAAAAAGTGTGATCTGGATCACATTGAAATGTCACTTTTTGTCAATGCCAATGAATTGTGAGAAAGGCTCATAAAATCGCCGAAAATGCTTGAAGGGCAGGGATGAAAAGAGCAAGATTGATGAGTTAACCGCAGCGTAGAATCAGCAATATGGCTGAATTTTCGGCAAAAAAAAGCAGCCATTAAGGCTGCTTTTTTATTGGTAGCAAAATCAGGACTGATTATTGGTCGCGATGATCTTCGCCACTTTGTCCGCTTCTGCCGTCAGCTGCAGCTGGCGGTAGGCATTTTCCATCAGCGGCAGCGCTTTGTGCGTCGCTTCAGTATCAGGGAAATCTTTCATCATCCCTTCAACACGGTTAACAACGGCGACATAGGCCCCGCGCTTGGTATAGAATTGCGCCACCGAGAGTTCATACTTCGCCAGACGCTCTTTCAGGTAGGCTAAACGTTTCTGCGCATCCTCAGCATACTGGCTGTTCGGATAGCTGCGCAGTAACTGGGAGAAGTCACGGAAAGCATCACGAGCGTGCGTCGGATCACGATCTGAACGATCGATACCGAAGAAGCCCTGCAGTGCAGAGTCATCCAACGCCATATCCGTCAGGCCTTTCATATAGATGACGTAATCGATGTTTGGATGAGTCGGATTCAGGCGCATAAAGCGAGCGATAGCGGCTTGCGCCAGTGGCAGATCGGCATTTTTGTAATACGCGTAGATTAAATCCAGCTGTACTTGCTGCGAATAAGGGCCAAACGGGTAGCGGTTATCCAGTGCTTCCAGTTGCTTAATCGCCGCTTTAAAGTTACCGTCCTGCAGCTTTTGCTGGGCTGTAGCGTAAATTTCAGATGGCGGGCTGTCCGGAACGGGATCCGATGAGCCGGAACAACCCACCAGAGCCAGGCTCAGGCTCAATGTGGCAGCAGCCACCAGATGTTTCATACGCGTCATGACGAAATGATTATCCTCAAAGTGTTGTAGCGGAAGCTGTCCGTATAGCTCCCGGTTATGACCTGGTACGATAGCACATTATATTAAACGGCATCGCCGTGAAAACCCAACGTTAACGAAGAAGCTGTATATGGCACAACAAGTTCAACTCACCGCAACGGTGTCCGAAGCACAGCTTGGACAACGCTTAGATCAGACTTTGGCGGAATTGTTCCCTGATTATTCACGTTCCCGCATAAAAGAATGGATCCTTGAGCGTCGCGTCAGCGTCAACGGCACCATCATCGATAAACCGAAAGAGAAAGTTTTCGGCGGTGAGCAGGTGTCTATCGATGCTGAAATCGAAGAAGCGCAGCGCTGGGAAGCGCAAAACATTCCCCTGAACATCGTTTATGAAGACGATGATATTCTGGTCATCAACAAACCGCGTGGCCTGGTGGTGCATCCTGGGGCAGGTAATCCGGATGGTACGGTCCTGAATGCGCTGCTTTATCATTACCCACCGATTGCCGACGTCCCGCGTGCCGGGATCGTCCATCGTCTTGATAAAGACACAACCGGTTTGATGGTGGTGGCGAAGACCGTTCCCGCTCAGACGCACCTGGTGGAAACGCTACAGCTGCGCGAGATTACCCGTGAATATGAAGCGGTTGCGATTGGCACCATGACGGCAGGCGGCACGGTTAATGAGCCGATGGCGCGCCACTCCACCAAACGCACGCACATGGCGGTACACCCTATGGGTAAACCCGCAACCACGCATTATCGCATCATGGAGCATTTCCGTGCTCACACGCGTCTGCGTCTGCGTCTGGAAACGGGTCGTACTCACCAGATTCGTGTGCACATGGCGCATATCAACCATCCATTAGTGGGTGATCCGCTGTACGGCGGCCGTCCGCGTCCGCCTAAAGGTGCATCCGATGCGTTCATTGCTGCGCTGCGCGGTTTTGACCGTCAGGCTCTGCACGCCACCATGCTGCGTCTTTACCATCCCATCACCGGCATTGAGATGGAATGGCATGCGCCGTTGCCGCAAGACATGGTCGATCTGATTGACGCGTTGAAAGCCGATACTCATGAGTTCCGCGATCAAATGGATTGGCTATGAGTGAGTGGATCATTCCTGACTGGCCTGCACCGCAGCGCGTTCAGGCATGTTCCACCTTGCGACATGGCGGTGTTAGCGCTGCGCCCTGGAATTCGCTGAATCTTGGGGCGCACGTTGGCGATGCTGAAACGCATGTCTTGCAAAATCGTCAGCATTTGAAAGATAAGCTGCTGCCCGCCATGCCGCAGTGGCTTAATCAGGTGCATGGCCAGGACGTTGTACGTTTGCCTGCGGACGAATTACTCCCCAATGCAGATGCGGCCATCACCCGCGAATCCGGCGTCGTTTGCGCCATCATGACGGCAGATTGCTTGCCGGTGTTGTTTTGCAGTGATGATGGCAGTGAAGTGGCCGCTGCTCACGCTGGCTGGCGTGGTCTGTGTAACGGCGTGCTGGAACAGACGCTGCAGCAGTTTCGCTCACCAGCCCGTGAGATCCACGTCTGGCTTGGACCCGCCATCGGCCCTCAGGCATTTGAAGTTGGTGCAGAGGTGCGAGAAGCCTTTTTGGCGCACGATGTACAAGCCGATGCGGCTTTTCGCCAGGTTGGTGACAAATATTTTGCGAATATCTGGCAGTTAGCGCGTCAGCGGCTTCAGGCCGCTGGAGTGCATTCTATCAGTGGTTCACAGCGTTGCACTTTCACCGAAGCCAATGATTTTTTCTCCTACCGACGAGATGGAATCACCGGGCGTATGGCAACTTTGATTTGGCTGAGATAATCTTACGCCGCAAGACGATCCAGTAGCGTATTTTTTGTTCGCAATACAGGTCATTAACCTTGAAATATTTGAGGGATGACCTCATTTAATCTCCAGTAGCATTTTGACCTGTATTGGAGGAATCATGCGTCTGGATCGTCTTACTAATAAATTCCAGTTGGCCCTTGCCGATGCTCAGTCCCTTGCTCTGGGACACGACAATCAATTCATTGAACCCCTTCACTTGATGAGCGCATTGCTGAATCAGGAAGGCGGATCGGTGCGTCCGTTGCTTAGCGCAGCAGGTGCCGATGTGGCTGGTCTGCGTACCAGCATCGAACAAGCTATCAACCGACTGCCGCAGGTAGAAGGTACGGATGGCGACGTACAGCCTTCAGCCGATCTCATTCGGGCTCTGAATCTGTGCGACAAACTCGCGCAAAAGCGCGGCGACAACTTTATATCATCTGAATTATTTGTTCTGGCGGCCCTCGACTCTCGTGGTTCGCTGGCGGACCTATTGAAGTCTGCTGGTGCAACCACCGAAAAACTCACCAAGGCCATCGAGCAATTGCGGGGAGGAGAGAACGTGAACGATCAAGGGGCTGAAGATCAGCGCCAGGCTTTAAAAAAATACACCATCGATCTGACTGAGCGCGCCGAACTGGGCAAGTTAGATCCGGTAATTGGTCGTGATGAAGAGATTCGTCGCACCATTCAGGTTTTGCAGCGCCGTACTAAAAACAACCCGGTATTAATTGGGGAGCCCGGCGTGGGTAAAACCGCGATTGCCGAAGGGTTAGCGCAGCGCATTATCAATGGTGAAGTGCCCGAAGGCCTGAAAGGCCGTCGCGTGTTAGCACTGGACATGGGGGCGCTGGTGGCGGGCGCTAAATATCGCGGCGAATTCGAAGAGCGCCTGAAAGGTGTGCTGAGCGATCTGGCAAAACAGGAAGGCAACGTTATTCTGTTTATCGACGAACTGCACACCATGGTCGGTGCGGGTAAAGCTGATGGTGCGATGGATGCCGGTAACATGCTGAAGCCCGCATTAGCGCGCGGTGAGTTGCACTGCGTTGGTGCCACCACGCTGAATGAGTATCGTCAGTTCATCGAAAAAGATGCCGCACTGGAGCGCCGTTTCCAGAAAGTCTTTGTGGCTGAGCCGAGTGTGGAAGATACCATTGCTATTCTGCGAGGCCTGAAAGAGCGCTATGAACTGCACCACCATGTGCAGATTACGGATCCGGCGATTGTGGCTGCAGCAACGCTGTCGCACCGCTATATCTCCGATCGCCAGCTGCCAGATAAGGCCATTGACTTGATCGATGAGGCAGCATCAAGCATTCGTTTGCAGATGGATTCGAAACCGGAATCGTTGGATCGTCTGGAGCGCCGCATCATCCAGTTAAAGCTGGAACAGCAGGCGCTGAAGAAAGAGTCGGACGATGCCAGTATCAAACGTCTGGAGATGCTGGAAACGGAACTCGATCAGAAAGAGCGTGAATACGCTGAGCTGGAAGAAGAGTGGAAAGCGGAAAAAGCCTCTCTGACGGGTACGCAGAACATTAAGGCGGAACTGGAGCAGGCTCGTCTGGCGATGGAGCAGGCGCGACGTACTGGTGACCTGGGGCAAATGTCTGAACTGCAATACGGCAAAATTCCAGAGCTGGAAAAGCAGCTCGCTATTGCCACGCAGTCAGAAGGTAAAACCATGAAACTGTTACGTAACCGCGTAACAGATGTGGAAATTGCCGACGTGCTAGCACGCTGGACCGGCATTCCAGTGGCACGAATGATGGAAGGCGAGCGTGAGAAATTGCTGCGAATGGAGCAAGAGCTGCATGCGCGAGTGATTGGCCAGAACGAAGCTGTTGATGCAGTATCAAATGCAATTCGTCGTAGTCGTGCGGGTCTGTCCGATCCTAATCGCCCCATTGGCTCGTTCCTGTTCCTTGGACCAACCGGTGTTGGTAAAACCGAACTGAGTAAAGCGCTAGCTAACTTCTTGTTCGACAGCGACGATGCCATGGTGCGTATTGATATGTCCGAGTTTATGGAAAAACACTCGGTGTCACGTTTAGTGGGTGCACCTCCGGGCTATGTCGGTTATGAAGAGGGCGGTTATCTGACAGAAGCTGTTCGTCGTCGCCCTTATTCCGTGATTCTGCTGGATGAAGTCGAAAAGGCTCACCCGGATGTCTTCAACATCTTGTTGCAGGTATTGGATGATGGGCGCTTGACCGATGGCCAGGGACGTACGGTCGATTTCCGTAATACCGTGGTCATTATGACCTCTAACCTTGGGTCAGATCTGATCCAGGAACGTTTCGGTGCGTTGGACTATCCGGAAATGAAAGATATGGTGATGACGGTGGTAGGTTCGCATTTCCGCCCAGAATTCATTAACCGTATTGATGAGGTGGTGGTGTTCCATCCATTGGGAGAACAGCACATTGCCTCCATCGCGCAGATTCAGCTGCAGCGGTTGTATCAGCGCCTCGAGGAGCGTGGTTATCAATTGCATATCTCTGATGCCGCGCTCAAACTGCTTGGCGAAAATGGTTACGATCCCGTTTACGGTGCGCGCCCATTAAAACGCGCTATCCAACAGCAGATCGAAAACCCGTTGGCGCAGAAGATTCTTTCTGGTGCTTTTGTCCCGGGTAAAACCATTGAGATGGATGTAAAAGACGACATCATTGTGGCGCATCAGTAATGCGATGTGACTTTAACGGGCCTTCGGGCCCGTTTTTTTATGGTGTTTCACAAGATTTAGGTCGATTTTGCAACGTTTGGGTTAAAGAGTGAGCGGTCATGCAAAAACTTTAAATTAACGCTTGTCAGTCCATCAGAAATCCCTATACTGCGCCACCACTGAGACGGCAAAGCGGCAACGCAGACGGCTCAGCAGGGAGTGAAGTGATTCATCCCGCCAGAGAAAAATACTGAAAAAAGTGTTTGACTCTGAAGGAGGAAAGCGTAATATACGCCACCTCGCAACAGCAAGCTAACGCGCTGTTTGCACCGCTCTTTAACAATTTATCAGACAATCTGTGTGGGCACTCGCAGGATTGATATCAGCGTCTCCGGACGTAA
>NZ_JBGMNK010000026.1:0-26307 GCF_051336905.1 Pantoea sp. C8B4 | reverse complement strand
GATAACTACATCCCAGAGCCAGTACGTGCAATCGACCTGCCGTTCCTGCTGCCAATCGAAGACGTATTCTCAATCTCAGGCCGTGGTACTGTTGTAACCGGTCGTGTTGAGCGCGGTATCGTTAAAGTGGGCGACGAAGTTGAAATCGTTGGTATCAAGGCGACTGTTAAGTCTACCTGTACTGGCGTTGAAATGTTCCGTAAGCTGCTGGACCAGGGTCAGGCGGGTGAAAACTGTGGTGTTCTGCTGCGCGGTATCAAGCGTGAAGACATCCAGCGTGGTCAGGTACTGGCTAAGCCAGGCACCATCAAGCCACACACCAAGTTCGTATCAGAAGTATACGTCCTGTCTAAAGACGAAGGTGGCCGTCATACTCCGTTCTTCAAAGGCTACCGTCCACAGTTCTACTTCCGTACTACTGACGTGACTGGTAACGTTGAGCTGCCAGAAGGCGTTGAGATGGTTATGCCAGGCGACAACGTGAAAATGACCGTTGAGCTGATCCACCCAATCGCGATGGACCAGGGTCTGCGTTTCGCAATCCGTGAAGGCGGCCGTACTGTTGGTGCGGGCGTTGTTGCTGAAGTTCTGGCTTAATCGCGGAATGTCGGTGGCTGCCTAGGTAGCCGCCGCAGCACGAAAAGAGAGCACTTCGGTGCTCTTTTTTTTGTCTGAAATTCGCCACTCAAGCCAATCCCACACAAAAGCTACGTTTGAAATAAAAACCATTCTCATTTACACTTTGATCAGAATTTGTACTGGAGTCGCAGTAAATGTACGTCTGTCTGTGTAATGCCGTGAGTGACAAAACCCTCCGTGAAGTAGTGCGTCGCTATCAGCCCAAATCGATCCAACATCTTCGTCAACTGGTTCCTATCGGAAAACAGTGTGGTAAGTGCATCCGTTTTGCGCGCGAGATTATGGATGATGAGCTGCAGAAGGTACCGCTGTACAAAGAAATCGCGTAGGTCGAATCGACATCCTCTGGCAATAACCACAAAAACAGTCCTGTTTTTTTGACTTCTTTTTATCCGCATCTACGATCTATTTACCTGGATGCGGAGGAAGCAAAATGAAGGGCGACAGTAAAATCATAACTCATCTGAATAAACTGCTGGGGAATGAACTGGTTGCGATTAATCAGTACTTTCTTCATGCACGTATGTTCAAAAACTGGGGGCTTATTCGCCTCAACGATGTCGAGTATCACGAATCCATCGATGAAATGAAGCATGCGGACAAATACATCGAGCGCATTCTTTTTCTTGAAGGGATTCCAAATTTGCAGGATCTCGGCCGGTTGCGTATTGGTGAAGATGTACCGGAAATGCTGCAGTCCGATCTGACGTTGGAGTTAGAAGGGGCGAAGGATTTACATGAAGCGATTGCCTATGCCGATAAGGTACATGACTACGTAAGCCGCGACATGATGATTGAGATTCTGGGCGAGGAAGAGCATCACATTGACTGGCTGGAAACCGAACTCGACCTGATTCAAAAACTCGGTTTGCAGAATTACCTGCAGGCGCAATTAAAAGAAGAAAGCACAGACTAAAACCCTTTCGTTGTAGCAATGTCACAGAGCCTGTAAGGGGAAATATCGAGCCCCATACAGGCTTTTTCGCATTTAGTCCGCAATTGATGTGGTTAAAAACGCATCACGGGTTGCTTCCTGAACTGATTTGCGTATAATGCGCGGGCCTGCCGATATTGGTATGGCGCGATTCGAGCAGAATCGCAGGTGATAGCAAGCGATGTATCACCTGACAATACTCCCGATTGGGGAGTTATATGCTGAACGATTACACTCCTCCATCAATCGTAATGGGTGTGGGTAGTAATTCTTTTCGTTTATAAAATGTTTGGAGCCTTGGTCTCATGTCGAACCAAAGAATCCGTATCCGTCTTAAAGCGTTTGATCATCGCCTGATCGATCAATCAACCGCGGAAATCGTTGAGACTGCCAAGCGCACTGGTGCGCAGGTACGTGGTCCGATCCCGCTGCCAACTCGCAAAGAGCGTTTCACCGTTCTGATCTCTCCGCACGTTAACAAAGACGCGCGCGATCAGTACGAGATCCGTACTCACAAGCGTCTGGTAGACATCGTTGAGCCAACTGAAAAAACCGTTGATGCACTGATGCGTCTGGATCTGGCTGCCGGTGTTGACGTGCAGATCAGCCTGGGTTAATCAGGTCATCGAGCGATTGAGAGGTTGATACAATGATTGGTTTAGTCGGTAAAAAAGTGGGCATGACTCGCATCTTCACTGAAGATGGCGTTTCAATCCCAGTAACCGTAATCGAAGTTGAAGCAAACCGCGTTACTCAGGTCAAAGGCCTGGAAAACGACGGTTACCAGGCTATCCAGGTGACCACCGGTGCTAAAAAAGCAAACCGTGTGAGCAAGCCGGAAGCAGGTCATTTTGCTAAAGCTGGCGTTGAAGCTGGCCGTGGTCTGTGGGAATTCCGCACCGAAGGTGAAGAGTACTCAGTAGGCCAGAGCATCAGTGTTGAAATTTTCGCTGACGTTAAAAAAGTAGACGTTACCGGTACCTCTAAAGGTAAAGGTTTCGCAGGTACCGTTAAGCGCTGGAACTTCCGTACCCAGGACGCTACACACGGTAACTCCTTGTCTCACCGCGTTCCGGGTTCTATCGGTCAGAACCAGACTCCGGGCAAAGTGTTCAAAGGCAAGAAAATGGCTGGTCAACTGGGTAACGAGCGCGTAACCGTTCAGAGCCTGGAAGTGGTACGTGTTGACGCTGAGCGCAACCTGCTGCTGGTCAAAGGTGCTGTCCCGGGTGCAACCGGCAGCGACCTGATTGTTAAACCAGCTGTGAAGGCGTAAGGGGATAGCAATGGAATTAGTACTGAAAGACGCGCAGAGCGCGCTGACTGTTTCCGAAACTACCTTCGGTCGTGATTTCAACGAAGCGCTGGTTCACCAGGTTGTTGTTGCTTATGCCGCTGGTGCTCGTCAGGGTACTCGTGCGCAGAAAACTCGTGCTGAAGTAACTGGTTCAGGCAAAAAGCCTTGGCGCCAGAAAGGTACCGGCCGTGCGCGTTCAGGTTCTGTAAAGAGCCCGATCTGGCGTTCAGGTGGCGTGACCTTTGCTGCGCGTCCACAGGACCACAGTCAAAAAGTTAACAAGAAGATGTACCGCGGCGCGCTGAAAAGCATCCTGTCCGAACTGGTACGTCAGGACCGTCTGATCGTTGTCGAGACGTTCTCTGTAGAAGCGCCTAAAACTAAGCTGCTGGCACAGAAACTGAAAGACATGGCGCTGGAAGATGTGCTGATCATCACCGGTGAACTGGATGAGAATCTGTTCCTGGCTGCGCGTAACCTGTACAAGGTTGACGTGCGTGATGCAGCAGGTATCGACCCAGTTAGCCTGATCGCCTTCGACAAAGTCGTTATGACTGCGGAAGCAGTTAAGCAAGTTGAGGAGATGCTGGCATGATCCGTGAAGAACGTCTGCTGAAAGTAGTGCGTGCACCGCACGTATCTGAAAAAGCATCTACTGCGATGGAAAAAAGCAATACCATCGTTCTCAAAGTTGCTAAAGACGCGACCAAAGCAGAGATCGTTGCTGCTGTTGAGAAGCTGTTCGAAGTTGAAGTTAAAGACGTAAACACCCTGGTTGTTAAGGGCAAAGTTAAGCGTCACGGACAGCGTATCGGTCGTCGTAGCGACTGGAAAAAAGCTTACGTCACCCTGAAGGAAGGCCAGAACCTGGACTTCGTCGGCGGCGCTGAGTAAGTCGGAGGAGAAAGACAATGGCAGTTGTTAAATGTAAACCGACATCTCCGGGTCGTCGTCACGTAGTTAAAGTGGTGAACCCAGAGCTGCACAAGGGCAAACCTTTTGCTCCGCTGTTAGAAAAAAACAGCAAATCCGGTGGTCGTAACAACAATGGTCGTATCACTACCCGTCATATCGGTGGTGGTCACAAGCAGGCTTACCGTATTGTTGACTTCAAACGCAACAAAGATGGTATTCCAGCAGTTGTTGAGCGTCTTGAGTACGATCCGAACCGTTCTGCGAACATCGCACTGGTTCTGTACAAAGATGGCGAGCGCCGTTACATCCTGGCCCCTAAAGGCCTGAAAGCTGGTGATCAGGTTCAATCTGGCGTTGATGCTGCGATTAAAGCAGGTAACACCCTGCCAATGCGTAACATCCCGGTGGGTTCTACCGTTCACAACGTAGAAATGAAACCAGGCAAAGGCGGTCAGATTGCTCGCTCAGCTGGTACTTACGTGCAGATCGTTGCGCGTGATGGTTCCTACGTAACCCTGCGTCTGCGTTCAGGCGAAATGCGTAAAGTCGAAATCGACTGCCGCGCAACCCTGGGCGAAGTCGGTAACGCTGAGCACATGCTGCGCGTTCTGGGTAAAGCTGGTGCAACCCGTTGGCGTGGTGTTCGTCCTACCGTTCGCGGTACTGCGATGAACCCAGTCGATCACCCGCACGGTGGTGGTGAAGGTCGTAACTTTGGTAAGCACCCGGTAACTCCGTGGGGCGTTCAGACCAAAGGTAAGAAGACCCGTAGCAACAAGCGTACTGATAAATTTATCGTACGTCGCCGTAGCAAATAATTTTAGAGGATAAGCCATGCCACGTTCTCTCAAGAAAGGTCCTTTTATTGACCTGCACTTGCTGAAGAAGGTAGAGAAAGCGGTGGAAAGCGGTGACAAGAAGCCCCTGCGCACTTGGTCCCGTCGTTCAACGATCTTCCCTAACATGATCGGTTTGACCATCGCTGTCCATAATGGTCGTCAGCACGTTCCTGTCTTTGTATCCGACGAAATGGTCGGCCACAAACTGGGTGAATTTGCACCGACACGTACTTATCGCGGCCATGCTGCAGATAAGAAAGCCAAGAAGAAATAAGTAGGAGGAAGAGATGGAAACTATTGCTCAACATCGCCATGCTCGTTCTTCTGCTCAGAAGGTCCGCCTTGTTGCTGACCTGATTCGCGGTAAGAAAGTGTCGCAGGCTCTGGATATTCTGACCTACACCAACAAGAAAGCTGCTGTGTTGGTTAAGAAAGTCCTGGAATCTGCCATTGCGAACGCCGAACACAACGATGGCGCTGATATCGACGATCTGAAAGTCGCGAAAATCTTCGTAGACGAAGGCCCAAGCATGAAGCGCATTATGCCGCGTGCGAAAGGTCGTGCAGATCGCATCCTGAAGCGCACCAGCCACATTACTGTGGTTGTGTCCGATCGCTGAGACTCTGGAGACTAGCAATGGGTCAGAAAGTACATCCTAATGGTATTCGCCTGGGTATTGTAAAACCATGGAACTCTACCTGGTTTGCGAACACCAAAGAATTCGCTGACAACCTGGACAGCGATTTTAAAGTACGTCAGTTCCTGACTAAGGAACTGGCTAAAGCGTCTGTATCTCGTATCGTTATCGAGCGTCCGGCTAAGAGCATCCGTGTGACCATTCACACCGCTCGCCCGGGTATCGTTATCGGTAAGAAAGGTGAAGACGTAGAAAAACTGCGCACGGTCGTCGCGAAAATCGCTGGCGTTCCTGCACAGATCAATATCGCCGAAGTCCGTAAACCGGAACTGGACGCTAAATTGGTTGCTGATAGCATCACTTCACAGCTGGAGCGTCGTGTGATGTTCCGTCGTGCTATGAAGCGTGCTGTTCAGAACGCAATGCGTCTGGGCGCGAAGGGTATTAAAGTTGAAGTTAGCGGCCGTTTGGGCGGAGCCGAGATCGCACGTACCGAATGGTACCGTGAAGGTCGCGTGCCACTGCACACTCTGCGTGCAGACATTGACTACAACACCTCTGAAGCGCACACCACTTATGGTGTAATCGGCGTTAAGGTATGGATCTTCAAAGGTGAGATCCTGGGTGGTATGGCTGCTGTTGAACAACCGGAACCGGCTGCTCAACCTAAAAAGCAGCAGCGTAAAGGCCGTAAGTAAGGAGAGTCGCTGATGTTACAACCAAAGCGTACGAAATTCCGTAAAGTGCACAAAGGCCGCAACCGTGGTCTGGCGCAGGGTACGGATGTCAGCTTCGGTACTTTCGGTCTGAAAGCTGTTGGCCGTGGTCGTCTGACTGCTCGTCAGATCGAAGCAGCACGTCGTGCTATGACCCGTGCAGTTAAGCGTCAAGGTAAGATCTGGATCCGTGTATTCCCGGACAAACCGATCACCGAGAAGCCGCTGGAAGTGCGTATGGGTAAAGGTAAGGGTAACGTGGAGTATTGGGTTGCCCTGATCCAACCGGGTAAAGTCCTGTATGAAATGGACGGTGTTCCGGAAGAGCTTGCCCGTGAAGCATTCAAGCTGGCAGCAGCAAAACTGCCTATCAAAACCACCTTTGTTACTAAGACGGTGATGTAATGAAAGCAAATGAGCTGCGTGAAAAAAGCGTTGAAGAGCTGAACGCTGAGCTTCTTAACCTGCTGCGTGAGCAATTCAACCTGCGCATGCAGGCAGCATCCGGCCAGCTGCAGCAGACCCATCTGCTGAAGCAAGTGCGCCGTAATGTTGCACGTGTTAAGACTTTACTGACTGAGAAGGCGGCGTAATGACCGATAAAATCCGTACTCTGCAGGGTCGTGTAATTAGTGACAAAATGCAGAAATCTGCAGTTGTTGCTATCGAACGTGTCGTGAAACACCCGATCTACGGTAAGTTCATCAAGCGTACGACTAAGCTGCACATCCATGACGAGAACAACGAATGTGGAATCGGTGACGTGGTAGAAATCCGCGAAACCCGTCCACTGTCTAAGACTAAGTCTTGGGCGCTGGTTCGCGTTGTAGAGAAAGCGGTTCTGTAATAGAATCCGCTTCCTCTAAAAAATAAAATGAACGGCTCGTCTGAGCCGTTCATTTTTTCTACCCATCTGCGAGATCCGGTGTTATAATGCCGCGCCCTCAATTATGGGGCTTTTTAACGACCTGAGGTTTGGGTCCCGAAGTAGTAGTTGACATTAGCGGAGCACTAAAATGATCCAAGAACAGACTATGCTGAACGTCGCCGACAACTCCGGTGCACGTCGCGTAATGTGTATCAAGGTTCTGGGTGGCTCGCACCGTCGCTACGCAGGCGTCGGCGACATCATTAAAGTTACCATCAAGGAAGCAATTCCTCGCGGTAAAGTTAAGAAAGGTGATGTCCTGAAGGCGGTAGTGGTGCGCACCAGGAAGGGTGTTCGTCGCCCGGACGGTTCTGTCATTCGCTTCGATGGTAATGCATGCGTTATTTTAAACAATAACAGCGAGCAGCCTATCGGTACGCGTATTTTTGGGCCGGTAACTCGTGAACTTCGTACTGAAAAGTTCATGAAAATTATCTCTCTGGCACCAGAAGTACTCTAAGGAGCGAGCAATGGCAGCGAAAATCCGTCGTAACGACGAAGTTATCGTGATTACCGGTAAAGACAAAGGTAAACGCGGTAAAGTAAAGAATGTCCTGACTTCTGGTAAGGTCATCGTTGAAGGTATCAACCTGGTTAAGAAACACCAGAAGCCGGTTCCGGCTCTGAACCAACCAGGCGGCATCGTTGAAAAAGAAGCTGCTATTCAGGTTTCTAACGTTGCAATCTTCAATGCGGCAACCGGCAAGGCTGACCGTGTAGGCTTTAGATTCGAAGAAGGCAAAAAAGTCCGTTTCTTCAAGTCTAATAGCGAAACTATCAAGTAATTTGGAGTAGTACGATGGCGAAACTGCATGATTACTACAAAGACGAAGTAGTCCAGAAACTCATGACTGAGTTCGGCTACAATTCTGTCATGCAAGTCCCTCGGGTCGAGAAGATCACCCTGAACATGGGTGTTGGTGAAGCGATCGCTGACAAGAAACTGCTGGATAACGCAGCAGCTGACCTGGCAGCAATCTCCGGTCAAAAACCGTTGATCACCAAAGCACGCAAATCAGTTGCAGGCTTCAAAATCCGTCAGGGCTATCCGATCGGCTGTAAAGTAACTCTGCGCGGCGAGCGCATGTGGGAGTTCTTTGAGCGCCTGATCACTATTGCTGTTCCACGTATTCGTGACTTCCGCGGCCTGTCTGCTAAGTCTTTCGATGGTCGTGGTAACTACAGCATGGGCGTTCGTGAGCAGATCATCTTCCCAGAAATCGATTATGACAAAGTCGATCGCGTTCGTGGTTTGGATATTACCATTACCACTACTGCGAAATCTGATGATGAAGGCCGTGCTCTGCTGGCTGCCTTTGACTTCCCGTTCCGCAAGTAAGGTAGGGTTACTTAATGGCTAAGCAATCGATGAAAGCACGCGAAGTAAAGCGTGTGAAATTAGCAGACAAGTTCTTCGCTAAGCGCGTTGAACTGAAAGCGATCATTTCTGATGTGAACGCATCCGACGAAGATCGTTGGGATGCCGTTCTCAAGCTGCAGAGTCTGCCGCGTGATTCCAGCCCTTCCCGTCAGCGTAACCGCTGCCGTCAGACAGGTCGTCCGCACGGTTTCCTGCGGAAGTTTGGGTTGAGCCGTATCAAGGTCCGTGAAGCCGCAATGCGCGGTGAAATCCCGGGTCTGAAAAAGGCTAGCTGGTAATTGTCACCATTTGAATCACGGGAGTAACACAGATGAGCATGCAAGATCCGATCGCGGATATGCTGACCCGTATCCGTAACGGTCAGGCCGCGAACAAAGTTGCGGTCTCTATGCCTTCCTCCAAGCTGAAAGTGGCAATTGCCAACGTGCTGAAGGAAGAAGGCTACATTGAAGATTTTAAAATCGAAGGCGACATCAAGTCTGAGCTGGAAGTTACTTTAAAGTATTTCCAGGGCAAGGCTGTGGTAGAGAGCATTCAGCGTGTTAGCCGTCCAGGTCTGCGCATCTATAAGAAAAAAGATGAGCTGCCAAAAGTAATGGCTGGTCTGGGCATCGCTGTAATTTCTACCTCTAAAGGTGTCATGACTGATCGTGCAGCGCGCCAAGCTGGTCTTGGTGGCGAAATTATCTGCTACGTAGCGTAATCGGAGGATAAAATGTCTCGTGTTGCAAAAGCACCTGTCGTTGTTCCTGCGGGCGTAGAGGTAAAACTCAACGGTCAGGAAATTTCGATCAAAGGCAAAAACGGCGAGCTGACTCGTACTATCAACAGTGCTGTAGAAGTTAAGCATGCAGACAACGCCCTGACTTTCGCTCCACGCGAAGGCTTCTCGGACGCTTGGGCACAGGCAGGTACTGCTCGTGCGCTGCTGAACGGCATGGTTATCGGTGTTACCGAAGGCTTCACCAAGAAGCTGCAACTGGTTGGTGTTGGTTATCGTGCAGCTGTTAAAGGCAACTCTGTGAGCTTGGCCCTGGGCTTCTCTCACCCTGTTGACCATGCACTGCCGGCCGGCATCACTGCTGAATGTCCAACTCAGACTGAGATCGTGCTGAAAGGCGCTGATAAACAGCTGATTGGTCAGGTTGCAGCGGATCTGCGCGCCTACCGTCGTCCTGAGCCTTACAAAGGCAAGGGTGTTCGTTACGCCGACGAAGTCGTGCGTACCAAAGAGGCTAAGAAGAAGTAAGGTAACACTATGGATAAGAAATCTGCTCGTATCCGTCGTGCGACCCGTGCACGTCGCAAGCTCAAAGAGCTGGGTGCTACTCGCCTGGTGGTACATCGTACCCCGCGTCATATTTACGCACAGGTGATCGCCCCGAACGGTTCCGAAGTTCTGGTTGCTGCTTCTACTGTAGAAAAAGCTATTGCCGAACAACTGAAGTACACCGGTAACAAAGACGCTGCTGCAGCCGTAGGTAAAGCTCTGGCTGAGCGCGCTGTCGAGAAAGGCATTACTAATGTTTCTTTCGACCGTTCCGGGTTCCAATATCATGGTCGTGTCCAGGCACTGGCAGATGCTGCCCGTGAAGCTGGCCTTCAGTTCTAAGGTAGAGGTCTAAGATGTCAAACATCGAGAAACAAGCTGGCGAACTGCAGGAAAAACTGATCGCGGTAAACCGTGTATCTAAAACTGTAAAAGGTGGTCGTATTTTCTCCTTCACCGCACTGACTGTAGTGGGTGATGGTAACGGCCGCGTTGGTTTTGGTTACGGTAAAGCGCGTGAAGTTCCAGCAGCGATCCAGAAAGCGATGGAGAAAGCCCGTCGCAACATGATTAACGTCGCGCTGACTCACGGCACCCTGCAGCACCCTGTTAAAGGTGCTCACACGGGTTCTCGTGTGTTCATGCAGCCAGCTTCTGAAGGTACCGGTATCATCGCCGGCGGTGCAATGCGCGCTGTTTTAGAAGTTGCTGGAGTACATAACGTTCTGGCTAAAGCGTATGGTTCTACTAACCCGATTAACGTGGTTCGTGCAACTATCGATGGCCTGGGCAATATGAATTCTCCAGAAATGGTCGCTGCCAAGCGTGGTAAATCCGTTGAAGAAATTCTGGGGTAATCACGATGGCTAAGACTATTAAAATTACACAAACCCGCAGTTCAATCGGCCGCCTGCCTAAGCACAAAGCCACTCTGGTTGGCTTGGGTCTGCGTCGTATTGGTCATACCGTTGAGCGTGAAGACACGCCAGCAGTGCGCGGTATGGTTAACGCGATTTCCTACATGCTGAAAGTGGAGGAGTAAGAGATGCGCTTAAACACTCTGTCTCCGGCCGAAGGGTCTAAACACGCTTCTAAGCGTCTGGGTCGTGGTATCGGTTCTGGCCTCGGTAAAACCGGTGGTCGTGGTCACAAAGGTCAGAACTCTCGTTCTGGCGGTGGCGTACGTCGCGGTTTCGAGGGTGGTCAGATGCCTCTGTATCGTCGTCTGCCGAAATTCGGTTTCACCTCTCGCAAAGCAATGGTCACTGCAGAAGTTCGTCTGTCTGACCTGGCGAAAGTTGAAGGCGGTATTGTTGACCTGAATACTCTGAAAGCAGCCAACATCATCGGTGTTCAGATCGAGTTCGCGAAAGTGATTCTGTCTGGTGAAGTTTCTGCACCGGTAACGATTCGTGGTCTGCGTGTCACTAAAGGTGCGCGTGCTGCAATCGAAGCTGCTGGCGGTAAAATCGAGGAATAAGTAGCAGATGGCAAAGCAACCGGGATTAGATTTTCAAAGTGCCAAAGGTGGCTTTGGTGAACTGAAGCGCAGACTTTTGTTTGTTATCGGTGCACTGATTGTCTTCCGTATTGGCTCTTTTATTCCAATCCCTGGTATCGATGCCACTGTACTTGCCAAACTGCTTGAGCAACAGCGTGGCACCATCATTGAAATGTTCAACATGTTCTCTGGTGGTGCTCTCAGTCGTGCCTCAATCTTCGCACTGGGTATTATGCCGTATATTTCGGCCTCTATTATTATCCAGTTGCTGACGGTGGTTCACCCAGCGTTGGCCGAGATTAAGAAAGAGGGTGAAGCTGGTCGTCGTAAGATTAGCCAGTACACTCGCTATGGCACCCTGGTTCTGGCTGTATTCCAGTCGATCGGTATTGCTACCGGTCTGCCGAATATGCCTGGAATGCAAGGCCTGGTAATGAATCCAGGTTTCGCATTCTACTTTACCGCTGTTGTAAGTCTGGTTACCGGGACAATGTTCCTGATGTGGCTGGGCGAACAGATTACTGAACGAGGTATCGGTAACGGTATCTCGATCATTATCTTCGCAGGTATTGTTGCGGGTCTCCCGCCGGCCATTGGCCATACCATCGAGCAAGCGCGGCAAGGTGACCTGCACTTCCTCCTGTTGCTGTTGGTTGCAGTTCTTGTATTTGCAGTGACGTTCTTTGTTATTTTCGTTGAGCGTGGCCAGCGCCGCATTGTGGTCAACTACGCTAAACGTCAGCAAGGTCGTCGTGTATATGCTGCACAGAGCACACATTTACCGTTGAAAGTGAATATGGCGGGTGTAATTCCGGCTATTTTTGCTTCCAGCATTATTCTGTTCCCAGCAACCATCGCGTCATGGTTCGGGGGCGGAACCGGTTGGAACTGGCTGACAACAATTTCGCTGTATTTGCAACCAGGACAGCCGCTTTATGTGCTACTCTATGCGACTGCAATCATCTTCTTCTGTTTCTTCTACACGGCGTTGGTTTTCAACCCACGTGAAACAGCTGATAACTTGAAGAAGTCTGGAGCATTCGTACCGGGAATTCGTCCGGGAGAGCAAACGGCGAAGTATATCGATAAAGTAATGACACGTTTGACCTTAATCGGCGCACTGTACATTACCTTTATCTGCCTGATCCCGGAGTTCATGCGTGATGCCATGAAGGTTCCCTTCTACTTTGGCGGCACATCGCTGCTTATCGTAGTGGTTGTCATCATGGACTTTATGGCTCAAGTGCAAACTCTGATGATGTCGAGTCAGTATGAGTCTGCATTGAAGAAAGCAAACCTGAAAGGCTACGGCCGTTAATTCAGGCGCTTGAGAAGTTACGGAGAGTAAAAATGAAAGTTCGTGCTTCCGTCAAGAAATTATGTCGTAACTGCAAAATCATCCGCCGCGACGGTGTCGTACGTGTGATTTGCAGCGCCGAGCCAAAGCATAAACAGCGCCAAGGCTGATATTGTCACATATTTTTCTTGCAAAGTCGGGTTGAGCTGGCTAGATTAGCCAGCCAATCTTTTGTATGTCGATGCGTTACCATTTGAGTATCCTGAAAACGGGCTTTTCAGCATGGGACGCATTTATTTAATTATAGGAGTGCATAGTGGCCCGTATAGCAGGCATTAACATTCCTGATCAAAAACATACCGTAATCGCATTAACTTCGATCTTCGGTATCGGCAAGACCCGTTCTAAAGCCATCTGTGCTTCAACGGGTATCGCTGAAAATGTTAAGATCAGAGAGCTGTCTGAAGAACAAATTGAACAGCTGCGTGAAGCAGTTGGTAAATTCGTTGTTGAAGGTGATCTGCGCCGTGAAATCACCCTGAGCATCAAGCGTCTGATGGACCTTGGTTGCTATCGTGGTTTACGCCATCGTCGTGGTCTGCCAGTTCGCGGTCAGCGTACTAAGACCAATGCACGTACCCGTAAGGGTCCGCGTAAACCGATCAAGAAATAATCGGGGTGAGTAAATAATGGCAAAGGCACCAGTTCGTGCACGCAAGCGTGTAAGAAAGCAAGTCTCAGATGGCGTGGCTCATGTCCATGCATCTTTTAACAACACCATCGTTACCATCACTGATCGTCAGGGTAACGCACTGGGTTGGGCAACCGCCGGTGGTTCCGGTTTCCGCGGTTCACGTAAATCTACTCCGTTTGCTGCTCAGGTAGCTGCAGAGCGCTGTGCAGAAGCAGTGAAAGATTACGGTATTAAGAATCTGGAAGTTATGGTTAAGGGTCCAGGTCCAGGCCGCGAATCAACAATTCGTGCTCTGAACGCTGCTGGTTTCCGCATCACTAATATTACTGATGTGACTCCAATCCCTCACAACGGTTGTCGTCCGCCGAAAAAACGTCGCGTTTAACGCCCGTTTTTAGGTTAGTTGGAGAAAGAAAATGGCAAGATATTTGGGTCCTAAGCTCAAGCTGAGCCGTCGTGAGGGCACCGACTTATTCCTTAAGTCTGGCGTTCGCGCGATCGATACCAAGTGCAAAATTGAACAACCACCTGGCCAGCACGGTGCGCGTAAACCGCGTCTGTCTGACTACGGCGGTCAGTTACGTGAGAAGCAGAAAGTTCGTCGTATGTACGGCGTGCTTGAGCGTCAGTTCCGTAACTACTACAAAGAAGCAGCACGTCTGAAAGGCAACACCGGTGAAAACCTGTTGGCTCTGCTGGAAGGTCGTCTGGATAACGTTGTTTACCGTATGGGCTTTGGCGCCACTCGTGCAGAAGCACGTCAGCTGGTTAGCCATAAATCTATCCTGGTAAACGGTCGCGTTGTTAACATCGCTTCTTATCAGGTATCTCCGAATGATGTCGTTAGCATCCGTGAGAAAGCCAAACAGCAATCTCGCGTGAAGGCCGCTCTGGAGCTGGCTGAGCAGCGTGAAAAGCCAACCTGGCTGGAAGTTGATGCGACTAAGATGGAAGGTGTGTTCAAGCGTATTCCTGAACGTACTGATCTGTCTGCGGACATTAACGAACACCTGATCGTCGAGCTTTACTCTAAGTAAAGCTTAGTACCAAAGAGAGGACACAATGCAGGGTTCTGTGACAGAGTTTCTAAAACCGCGCCTGGTAGATATCGAGCAAGTGAGTTCGACGCACGCCAAGGTGACCCTTGAGCCGTTAGAGCGTGGCTTTGGCCATACTCTTGGCAACGCACTGCGCCGTATTCTGCTTTCTTCCATGCCGGGTTGCGCGGTGACCGAGGTTGAGATCGATGGCGTGCTCCACGAGTACTCCACCAAAGAGGGCGTACAGGAAGATATCCTGGAAATCCTGCTCAATCTGAAAGGGCTGGCGGTAAGAGTTCAGGGTAAAGATGAAGTCATCCTTACTTTGAATAAATCTGGCATTGGCCCTGTGACTGCAGCCGATATCACCCACGACGGTGATGTCGAAATCGTCAAGCCGCAGCACGTGATCTGCCATCTGACCGATGAAAACGCATCTATTAGCATGCGTATCAAAGTTCAGCGTGGTCGTGGTTATGTGCCGGCTTCTGCCCGAATTCATTCGGAAGAAGATGAGCGCCCAATCGGCCGTCTGTTGGTTGACGCTTGCTACAGCCCTGTAGACCGTATCGCCTACAATGTTGAAGCAGCGCGTGTAGAACAGCGCACCGACCTGGATAAGCTGGTCATCGAAATGGAAACCAACGGCACAATCGATCCTGAAGAGGCGATTCGTCGTGCGGCTACCATCCTGGCAGAACAACTGGAAGCTTTCGTTGACTTACGTGATGTACGTCAGCCGGAAGTGAAAGAAGAGAAACCAGAATTCGATCCGATCCTGCTGCGCCCTGTTGACGATCTGGAATTGACTGTCCGCTCTGCTAACTGCCTCAAGGCAGAAGCTATCCACTACATCGGTGATCTGGTACAGCGTACCGAGGTTGAGCTGCTTAAAACGCCTAACCTTGGTAAAAAATCTCTTACTGAGATTAAAGATGTGCTCGCTTCACGTGGTTTGTCTCTGGGCATGCGCCTGGAAAACTGGCCACCAGCAAGCATTGCTGATGAATAATCAGATCACAGGTTAAGGTTTCACTGAGAAGGATAAGGTCATGCGCCATCGTAAGAGTGGTCGTCAACTGAACCGCAACAGCAGCCATCGTCAGGCTATGTTCCGCAACATGGCCGGTTCTCTGGTTCGTCACGAGATCATCAAAACGACTCTGCCGAAAGCCAAAGAACTGCGTCGCGTAGTTGAGCCGCTGATTACTCTTGCCAAGACCGACAGCGTAGCTAATCGTCGTCTGGCATTCGCCCGCACTCGTGATAACGAGATCGTGGCAAAACTGTTTAACGAGCTGGGCCCGCGTTTCGCGAGCCGTGCCGGTGGTTACACTCGTATTCTGAAGTGTGGCTTCCGTGCTGGTGACAACGCTCCGATGGCTTACATCGAGCTGGTTGATCGTCCAGAAGCTCAAGCAGAAGCTGCTGCAGAGTAATTTGCAGTAACGTAGAAAACCCGCTTCGGCGGGTTTTTTATTGCCTCCAATTCCCCATCTCCCCCATCTTTCGCTATGCTGAACGCTGTTGTCAGTCGCAGAGGTTCATTATGTGGTTAATTGACCAGCTGGCAGAGCAGCAGATACGCGCCGCGCAGGAAAAAGGTGAACTAAGTAATTTACCTGGTGAAGGTGCACCTTTGCAGCTTGAAGACGAAAGTGGCGTGCCGCCAGAGTTACGCACGGCATATCGATTGCTAAAAAACTCAGGCTTTTTACCCCCTGAACTTGAAATGCGCCGCGAAGCTGTGCAACTCAACGATCTTTTACAGCATTTGGATCCTGACGATCATCAAGCCAGTGAACTCAATAAAAGATTAACCCTGCTGGAGATGAAGTTACAGCAGGCCGGTATGAGCACAGATTTTTTACGTGGTGAATATGGCGGGCCCGTTCGGCATCGTCTATTGCAGGAGAAGTAACATGTATAAAATTGGCCAGCTGGCTAAACTTGCGGACGTCACACCTGACACCATACGTTTTTATGAAAAGCAGCAAATGATGGATCATGAGATTCGCACTGAAGGCGGCTTCCGTCTCTATAACGATGATGATCTTCAACGATTGCGCTTTATTCGCTATGGGCGTCAGCTCGGTTTTAGCCTGGATTCGATCCGCGGTTTATTATCGATCCGTATCGATCCCGAACACCATACCTGCCAGGAGTCCAAAGCGATCGTGGCCAGACGTCTGGATGAAGTGAATGGTATGATTACCGAGTTGCAAACCATTCAGCGCTCACTAGAACGTTTAGCCGCGACCTGTTGCGGGGACCTACATAGCAGCGCCTGCTGTTCTATCCTTGAAGCGCTGGAAAAAGGTGAAGAGCCGCAGGTGGAAATTTGTTGTAGCAAGGATTGAATTTCACGCAGGAAAGCCTATAGTTGCGCCATTATTAACCGGAGGACACTATGAGTGGCTATCAGCATCGCAAAGGCAAGATTAACGATAACGCTTTGGAGGCACTGTTACATGATCCGCTGTTTCGTCAGCGAGTTGAACAGAATCAGAAAGGGAAAGGCAGCTACCGACGTAAAGATAAACATGCGAAGGGTAGAAACTGGGAGGCCAGTGATAAGCAGAAAAGTTTATCACTGGCCTTCTGCTTTACAGACAAAAAAGCCGCCTGGACATGGCGGCTTTTTTATCACAATTTATCGCTGTTCTGCTGTTTCAACAGATCGCGAATTTCAGTGAGCAACACTTCTTCGTTGGTTGGTTTTGGCGCTGGTTTTTCAACTTCTTTCTTCTGATACAACTTGTTCATCAACTTGATGGCCATAAAGATGGCAAAGGCAACGATTACAAAGTCAAAAATGGTTTGAATAAAGTTACCGTATTCCATTACGACAGCAGGTACATCACCCTCGGCCGGTTTTAGGACCCACTTAAACTGTTTAAAATCGACTCCGCCAATCAGTAACCCCAGTGGTGGCATGATGATATTCGCGACCAGTGATGAAACAATCTTGCCGAAAGCGGCACCGATAATCACACCGACTGCCAAATCAACCACGTTCCCACGCATTGCAAAATCACGAAACTCTTTGAATAAACTCATTGTTATCTCCTTGCCTTGGCCAATGGCTAAAGTCTAACAAACCTTTGTGCAATTGCCATGATAACAGCGGATTAAGCAAAATTATCACGGCGGGCAAACGCCCGCGGCGATTTAGAGGAAGAAAGGACTTGGCTGGAAGAGACGTTCAACATCTGGGACAAACTTCTTATCTGTCAGGAACATAATGACATGGTCGCCCTGCTCAATACGCACATTGTCATTCGCGATGATGACTTCATCACCACGTACGACGGCACCGATTATCGTACCTGGCGGCAGTTTAATATCTTCAATTAAACGGCCCACCACGCGGGACGTGGTCTCTTCCCCATGTGCGATAGCTTCGATAGCTTCGGCAATACCGCGTCGCAGTGAGGAGACGCCAACAATATCTGCCTTGCGCACGTGACCAAGCAGGGCGGAAATGGTGGCCTGCTGCGGAGAGATGGCAATATCGATCACGCTACCCTGAACCAGATCGACATAAGCACGACGCTGGATCAAAACCATGACCTTTTTCGCTCCCATCTTCTTTGCGAGCATGGCCGACATAATGTTGGCTTCGTCGTCATTGGTGACGGCGATGAAAAGATCCACCTGATCAACATGTTCTTCGGCGAGCAATTCCTGATCTGAAGCATCACCATAAAACACCACGGTGTCGTGCAGACGTTCAGCCAGTTCTGCTGCGCGTTGTTGATTACGTTCAATCAACTTCACGCTGTACTGTTTTTCCAACCGCTGGGCCAAACCAAAACCGATGTTGCCGCCGCCGACCAGCATAATGCGCTTGTAGGGTTTCTCAAGGCGCTGCATTTCGCTCATTACCGCGCGAATATGCTGGCTTGCGGCAATAAAGAAGACTTCATCGCCCGCTTCGACAATCGTTGAACCCTGAGGGCGAATAGGGCGGTCCTGACGGAAAATAGCCGCTACGCGTGTATCGATATGCGGCATATGTTCACGCAAAATGGACAACGGGTTACCGACCAGAGGCCCACCGTAATAGGCTTTAACTACCGCAAGGCTCACTTTTCCTTCGGCAAAGTTAACGACCTGCAATGCGCCAGGATACTGAATCAGGCGATAGATGTTGTCGATCACCAACTGTTCCGGTGAAATCAAATGATCGATCGGCACAGCTTCCGGTACAAACAGCTTTTCGGCATCCCGCAAATATTCTGCCGCGCGAATACGGGCAATTCGGTTCGGTGTATTGAAGAGCGAATAGGCAATCTGACAGGCAATCATGTTGGTTTCGTCGGAATTGGTGACAGCAACCAGCATATCGGCATCTTCAGCGCCGGCTTCACGCAATATACGTGGATGGGAACCATGGCCGTGCACTACGCGCAGGTCAAATTTGTCCTGCAACGCGCGCAGACGGGTGGCATCCGTATCTACAACCGTGATGTCGTTATTTTCGCCCACCAGGTTTTCAGCAAGCGTGCCGCCAACCTGCCCGGCGCCGAGGATAATAATTTTCATCGTTGAATCGCTCTTGTCAGAATGCGCCGCGCTATTTTTTTATTAATTTAGCGTAAAAGAATCCGTCACCGCCATCAACGCTCGGGAAGACTTGCCACCCATTGATTTGGCCTTCGGGCAGCTGCTCAGCGACAGCATCATCGTGCTCAGCCAGAAAGGCCGCGATCTGCTGATGGTTTTCTTCGGGCAGGATCGAGCAGGTCGCGTAAATCATCGTGCCGCCGGATTTCAAACGTGGCCAAACTGCATTGAGGATTTCGCGCTGCAGTACAGCCAGCTCTGGGATATCACGATCACGGCGCAACCATTTGATATCAGGGTGACGTCGAATCACACCGGTTGCAGAACAAGGTGCATCCAGCAGAATACGGTCAAATTGCTGGTCGCCGCACCACTCTGCAGGTGTCCGACCATCGCCCTGGCGGACTTCGGCTTGCATGCCCAGGCGCTGTAGATTTTCATGCACGCGAGTCAAACGTTGTTGATCAATATCCACGGCCAGCACGTTTGCCTGAGGGGCGATTTCCAGAATATGCGTGGTCTTGCCGCCAGGTGCTGCACAGAGATCGAGAATGGTTTCATTATTTTGTGGCTCAAGCAGCAGAGCACAGCGCTGTGCAGACAAGTCTTGTACAGTCACCCATCCCTGATCGAAGCCCGGTAACTGACTGACGGGGGCAGGGGATTCAAGACGCAGAGCATCCGGCGCATCGGCGGGGAAAGCTGCTTTATCTTCAGCCTGCAACAGGCTTAGCCACGTATCGCGGCTATGATGCTGACGATTGACGCGCAACCACATCGGCGGACGCTGATTATTGGCGTCAACGATCTGCTGCCAACGATCTGGCCAGGCGGTCTGCAAACGTTTGAGTAACCAACCGGGATGCCAGTAGCGCTGCGGGCCTTGATCCACTTCAGCAAGCAGCGTTTCTTGCTGACGCTGGAACTGACGTAGCACTCCATTAATCAATCCCTTCAGCGCCGTGCGTTTTAGCACTTCTGCACCTGCGACCGTTTCGGCCAGTGCTGCATGTGCTGGCACGCGCGTGTACAGCAACTGATACAACCCAACCATGATCAGGTAGTGCAGCACGCGCTGCTTACCCGTTAACGTGCGCTCCATCAGTTTGCCAATCAGCGCTTCCAGCTGCGGCAAAGTGCGCATTACGCCAAAGCAGAGTTCCTGCAACAGCGCGCCATCTTTATCAGCCAATGTTTTTTGCGCGCCAGGCAGAATGGCACTGAGTGATTCACCTTTATCTACCACGCGTTCAATGAGTTGCGCGGCAAGGCTACGCAGGTTAGTTGCTTTTTTCATATTCATTCATCAAACAAAAAGCCCGGTTAAACCGGGCTGGTGATCAGGCCAGAAGGGTACCAGTGGCAAACCATTCACGACGCGAATTCAGCAGATCTTGCGCGGACATGGCTTTCTTACCCGCAGGCTGCAGCGAAAGTAGATTGAGTACGCCGTCAGCGGTGGCAATCTGAATGCCATTTTTATCAGCATGGATGATTTCGCCCGGCTGTTTGTTCTGATGAGGTAAAACGCTAGCCTGCCACACTTTGACGGGCTGATCCTCAATCAGGAAGAAGCTCACCGGCCAGGGATTGAAGGCGCGAATGCAGCGCTCAAGCTGTACAGCAGAAAGTGACCAATCAAGACGCGCCTCTTCTTTGCTCAACTTTTCAGCGTAAGAAACCAGAGCTTCATCCTGTACTTCCGGTTGCGCTTTGCCGCTAGCGAGCAGGTCGAGTGTATCCAGCATGCCTTGTGGCCCAAGCTCGGCCAGTTTGTCATACAGTGATGCGCTGGTGTCTTCAGGCGTGATAGGGCAGGAGAGCTTATGCAGCATGTCACCCGTATCCAGACCCACATCCATCTGCATGATGGTCACGCCGGTTTCGCGGTCGCCAGCCCAGAGCGAACGCTGAATAGGCGCCGCACCGCGCCAGCGTGGCAGGAGTGATCCATGGACATTGATGCAGCCGAGTCGCGGCATATCGAGAACGGCCTTCGGCAGAATCAGGCCATAAGCCACCACGACCATGATATCGGCTTGCAAATCCGCGACCAGTTGTTGGTTCTCTTCAGGTTTTAGCGATTTCGGCTGAAACACAGGAACATCGTGTGACTGCGCCAACACTTTGACGGGACCTGGAGTGAGTTTATTACCGCGCCCTGATGGACGGTCGGGCTGAGTAAATACGCCAACCACCTGATGCTCAGAAGCAAGCAGCGCGTCGAGATGACGCGCTGCAAAGTCAGGTGTACCGGCAAAGATAATTTTTAGCGATGCAGACACAGTTTAACCTTCTGTTAGTACTCAGGCTTCGCGTGCATTCATGCGGGCCAGCTTTTCCAGTTTCTGTTTAATGCGCTGACGCTTGAGCGGCGACAGATAATCGATAAACAGTTTGCCATCCAGGTGGTCGATTTCATGCTGGATGCAAATTGCCAGCAGACCATCCGTTTCCAACTCAAAACTTTTACCGTCACGATCCTGCGCACGGACTTTGACCCATTCCGCGCGCGGCACAAAGGCACGTTGTTCAGGGATTGAGAGGCAACCCTCTTCAATGCCGGTTTCACCGCTTTTTTCCAGCAGTTCCGGGTTAATCAACACCAGACGTTCGTCTCGATTTTCAGAAACATCGATTACAATGATGCGTTGATGAATGTCGACCTGAGTGGCCGCTAAGCCAATGCCTTCTTCGGCGTACATGGTTTCAAACATGTCATCGACAATGCGCTGAACGTCTGCGTTTACGGTAGCCACCGGCGCAGCGATTTTGCGAAGGCGATCATCAGGGAAATGTAATACCTGCAAAACTGACATAAATATCCAGATCTGTATGCGTTAAAGAAAAGATTACTACCTCATATTGTAGACTTTTTGTGGCCTGATTGACAGCATTGCACCGCATGTGAGCAGGCTTAAGGATGGACGCGTGGAGCGAGTGGAAGGGATACTCCGGCTGGCAAATGTTAAAGGCCTGCGCCGGCATCGCGTAGTGAATCTCGCGCGGAATTTGCAAAACGGTGCCGCCGTCGATGACGAATTACTGCACAGCCATGGTTTGAATGAATTGCAGCGCCAACAGTTTAACGATTATTGCCCACGGCAACTGGCGCGCACGTTACAGTGGCTGGATCAACCTCATCATCATTTAGTCTCCTGCATAGATGCTGATTATCCGGGCCACCTGGCTGAAATCAGTCAACGCCCCTCATTGCTCTATGTAGCTGGTCACCTCTCCGTTTTGCAGACACCGCAATTAGCTGTGGTGGGCAGTCGGCACTGTTCCCACTATGGCAAAGAGTGGGGCACATGGTTTACACAGCAACTTGCACTCAGTGGGTTGACCATCACTAGCGGACTGGCTCGCGGTATTGATGGCGTTGCACACCGTGCAGCCTTGGACGCAAGTGGTAAAACAATCGCAGTGCTGGGTAGCGGCTTGCAACATATCTACCCCAAAAGCCATCAGTCGCTGGCGCAGGCGATCATGGATAACGAAGGGGCTTTAGTCTCTGAATTTCCTCTTGATATGGCGCCACATGCTGTTAATTTTCCGCGCCGTAACCGCATCATCAGTGGGTTGAGCCAGGGAGTGCTGGTCGTTGAGGCTTCACTGAAAAGCGGTTCGCTGGTCACGGCTCGCTGCGCGCTGGAACAAAATCGCAATGTTTATGCGTTACCCGGAGCATTGGGTAATGATGGCAGTGAAGGTACGCATTGGTTGATTCAGCAGGGAGCACTGTTGGTTGCCCATCCAAATAACATCCTTGAAGATTTGCATTCCAATTTGCAATGGCTGCCGGCAACCACTTCAGAAACAATATATTCACAAGACAGTGACGATGTTCCATTGCCATTTGCAAGCGTGTTGGCTAACGTAGGTGATGAGGTTACACCTGTTGACGTCGTCGCTGAACGTGCCGGCCAACCTGTGCCAGTTATCGCAGCCCAGTTGCTGGAGCTGGAGTTAGCAGGATGGATCGCAGCTGTACCCGGCGGCTATGTCCGATTGAGGAGGGCATGCCATGTTCGACGTACTTATGTACTTGTTTGAGACCTATATCCACAACGAAGCTGAAATGCGTGTTGACCAGGATAAATTGACCGATGATTTGGCCGATGCGGGTTTTCATCGTGAAGATATCTACAATGCGTTGAATTGGCTTGAACGTTTAGCGGACTATCAGGATGGTCTGGTCGCGCCAGTGCAATTGGCTGCCGACCCGCTCTCAATGCGAATTTATACGGACGAGGAATGCCAGCGTCTTGATGCTGATTGTCGCGGTTTTATTTTGTTCCTGGAACAAGTTCAGGTACTGAATATGGAAACGCGCGAGATGGTCATCGAACGGGTCACGGCTCTTGATACTCAGGAATTCGATCTTGAAGATCTTAAATGGGTGGTGCTGATGGTGCTGTTTAACATCCCTGGATGTGAAAACGCTTATCAGCAGATGGAAGAACTGTTATTCGACGTCAATGAAGGTATGCTGCATTAATTTGCGATTAATGCATCCGGAAATATGAGTAAATCAGCACTATTTTCTGTGCGTAAACACGATCCCTGCCCCGCTTGCGGGGCAGATTTAGTGATACGCAGTGGTAAACACGGCCCGTTTCTTGGCTGTGTGAATTATCCAACCTGTGATTATGTTCGTCCCCTGAAAAATCAGGCCGATGGGCATATCGTTAAAGTGCTGGAAGGGCACGTGTGTCCTCAGTGTGGCGCAGATAAAGTTCTGCGTCAGGGGCGATTTGGGATGTTTGTTGGTTGTAGCCACTATCCTGAATGTGATTACACAGAAACCATCGATAAGCCCGACGAGACCGCGATTGCCTGTCCCCAATGTCAGAACGGAAAGCTGGTTCAGCGCCGTTCGCGCTATGGCAAAACCTTTCACTCCTGCGAACGTTACCCCGATTGCCAATTTGCAATCAATGCAACGCCTGTTGAAGGTATTTGTCCGCATTGCCAGTTTCCCTTATTAATAGAGAAGAAAACCGCACAAGGCATGAAGCGCTTATGCGCCAGCAAACGCTGTGGCAAGCTCATCGCCCAGGACGAAGAACGATCATGAAGCAAAAAGCGTATGTTCCCGGAAGTCTCGAGTTTTGCATCGAGCAACTACAACAGCAGGCGGTGATTGCCTATCCAACAGAAGCGGTATTTGGTTTAGGCTGTGATCCCGATAGCGAAAGCGCCGTCATGGCCTTACTGGCGCTCAAACAGCGTCCGGTTGAGAAAGGGCTTATCCTGATTGCAGCAGATTATGCGCAACTGGAACCCTACATTGCCGATCGTGAGCTCACGGTGCTACAGCGTGAGCGCATGTTTGCTAGCTGGCCAGGTCCGGTGACTTATGTGGTTCCGACAACACCGCATACGCCACGCTGGCTAACAGGACGTTTCGATTCGCTGGCTATCCGCGTTAGTGATCATCCGGATGTGCAGGCACTTTGCCGTGGCTTCGGCAAACCATTGGTGTCTACCAGCGCCAATCTCTCCGGCGAGGCGCCGTGCCGCAATGCTGATGAAGTTGCACAGCAATTCGGTGCTCAATTCCCCGTGTTGCATGCTGCAACGGGCGGGCGGTTAAATCCTTCTGAAATTCGCGACGTTATCAGCGGCGAACTTATTCGTCAGGGTTAATTTATGGAACATTTCGCCGTTTTTGGTCATCCCATTGCACACAGTAAGTCACCTTTCATTCATAGCCTTTTTGCCGAGCAGACAGGAATCGCGCACACCTATGGCCGGGTTTGTGCACCGCTGGAGGGGTTTCCTCAGTCAATTAGCGACTTTTTTACTGTCGGTGGAAAAGGTGCAAATGTCACACTGCCATTTAAACAACAGGCGTGGGAACTGGCCGATGAACTCAGTGAACGTGCAGCCTTATCTGGGGCGGTTAACACATTAAAGAAAAAGGCAGATGGCTCGATCTTTGGTGATAATACCGATGGGATTGGCCTGCTAAGCGATCTGGAACGATTGAATTTGATCCGTTCTGGTGACCGCATTTTACTGGTGGGAGCCGGTGGTGCAGCTCGAGGTGTGATCCTTCCCCTGCTTTCTTTTGGATGTTCAGTGGTAGTGGTCAACCGAACGGTTGCCCGCGCTGAAGAATTGGCAGATATCTTCCAGCATAGTGGGGATATCCAGTCGAGCGGCTTTGCTGAGCTCTCCGGTCAGGCATTTGATCTGATCATCAATGCAACCTCCAGTGGCGTTGAGGGTAAAGTGCCGCCGTTGCCAGACTCATTGATCACCCCGCAAACACGCTGCTACGACATGTTCTATCAGCAAGGACTGACGCCATTCTTGCTGTGGTGTCAGCAGCACGGTACGGATCAGCTGGCAGATGGATTGGGCATGCTGGTGGGGCAGGCGGCACATGCTTTCCAACTGTGGCATGGCGTGATGCCAGAAATTACCCCCGTTATTGCTCAATTAAAGCAGGCCATGAAGGAGTGAATCAGGCGATCCATTTTCCCGATCGTGAAAGTTGGGACGAGGAACGAGGAGCGATCGTCTTTCCGGTGTTGGTGCAAGGAATGGCGTTAACTTGTGCTATCAAGCTCAACGCATTACAGGATCGATTTGGAACGGGTGCTGCGATGGCGCTGTTTAGCGCGCATCGCTGGGATCTGGAAGAAGAAGCGGAAGCGCTTATCCGGCAGGATGAGATCGATGATCAAGGTTGGATCTGGCTTTCCTGAGCGAGGTATTCATCTTTCCATCCAACATAATTGCTCGATGAATAGAGCAGACCTGCGATTTCCGCCTCACTCAATGGGCGGATTTGTTTAACCGGGCTGCCTAAATAGAGATAGCCGCTCTCCAGTCTTTTACCCGGCGGAACCAGACTGCCCGCGCCGATCATGACATCCTCTTCAACAAACACACCATCCAGCAAAATCGATCCCATGCCAACCAGCACGCGATCGCTGATATGACAGCCGTGCAGCATCGCTTTATGACCGACAGTCACGTCTTCACCAATTACTAAAGGATGCCCTTCCGGGTTGCTGGTGGATTTGTGCGTGACGTGCAAAACGCTGCCGTCCTGAATATTGCTTCTTTTACCTATCACGACTTTGTTCACATCACCGCGGATAGCAACCAGTGGCCAGATGCTGACATCGTCGGCGAGCTGCACTTCACCCACCACCACGCTACTGCGATCGATCATTACGCGATCGCCGATTTGTGGAAAATGGTTCTTATAAGGTCGTAGGGCTACAGACATGATCGTTCTCCTTTTGCACTTTTCCCCCTAGCCTGCGGCTTATCAGGCGGGCAAACAAGATGAATTTTGAGCGGATCGCTCGCGATCGCAGCGAAAAGATTGAAAACTCGCCAGTCGATTAAAAAGATCGAAAAAAGGGGTTGTGCAAAAAAATCGGATCCCTATAATGCGCATCCACTGAGACGGCAAAGCGGCAACGCAAGCGGCTCAGCAGGGAGTGAAGCGATTCACCCCGCCAGATAAAACGCTTAAAAAAGTGTTTGACTCTGAAGGAGGAAAGCGTAATATACGCCACCTCGCGACAGACGGTTAACCCGCTGTTCGCACTGCTCTTTAACAATTTATCAGACAATCTGTGTGGGCACTCGCAGGATTGATATCAGCGTCTCCGGACGTAAAA
>NZ_JBGMNK010000025.1:0-26401 GCF_051336905.1 Pantoea sp. C8B4 | reverse complement strand
GATAACTACATCCCAGAGCCAGTACGTGCAATCGACCTGCCGTTCCTGCTGCCAATCGAAGACGTATTCTCAATCTCTGGCCGTGGTACTGTTGTTACCGGTCGTGTTGAGCGCGGTATCGTGAAAGTCGGCGACGAAGTTGAAGTTGTTGGTCTGAAAGACACCGTTAAGTCTACCTGTACCGGCGTTGAAATGTTCCGCAAACTGCTGGACCAGGGTCAGGCAGGCGAGAACTGTGGTGTTCTGCTGCGTGGTATCAAGCGTGAAGATATCGAGCGTGGTCAGGTTCTGGCTAAGCCGGGCACCATCAAGCCACATACCCAGTTCACTTCAGAAGTTTACGTACTGTCTAAAGATGAAGGCGGCCGTCATACTCCGTTCTTCAAAGGCTACCGTCCTCAGTTCTACTTCCGTACTACTGACGTGACCGGTGACGTTCAACTGCCAGAAGGCGTTGAGATGGTAATGCCAGGCGATAACGTAAAAATGACCGTTACCTTGATCAAGCCAATCGCTATGGATCAGGGTCTGCGTTTCGCAATCCGTGAAGGCGGCCGTACTGTTGGTGCGGGTGTTGTTGCTGAAATTATCGCTTAATTGCGATAACATTTGACGCAATGCATACGGAAAGGGCATCATTTGATGCCCTTTTTGCACGCTGTTACATAGAACCTGGCTCATCAGTGATTTTCGATCATAATCATTGCTGAGACAGGCTCTGGTTTACGGCGTCGGATACCGAGTTACGCCCAAAAGCTCATTCGGTTTGGATGCCTCGCTCTGCGGGGCAGAATTGTTTCTGAATTATTGTGGCAGGTTGGTTTATGAGTGCGAATACCGAAGCTCAAGGGAGCGGGCGCGGCCTGGAAGCGATAAAGTGGGTTGCTGTCATCGCGTTGCTGTTAGTCGCCATCGTTGGCAACTATCTCTATCGCGACATTACGCTGCCTCTGCGCGCGCTGGCTGTCGTAGTACTGATTGCTGCGGCAGGTGGCATAGCGTTGCTGACTATCAAAGGCAAAGCGACTGTGGCTTTTGCTCGTGAAGCAAGAACCGAAATGCGTAAGGTCATTTGGCCGACTCGCCAGGAAACATTGCACACCACGTTAATCGTTGCCGCGGTCACTGCCGTGATGTCACTGATTTTGTGGGGGCTGGATGGAATTCTGGTCCGTCTGGTATCGTTTATCACTGGCCTGAGGTTCTGAGATGTCTGAAGCTCCAAAAAAACGCTGGTACGTCGTTCAGGCGTTCTCCGGTTTTGAAGCCCGCGTAGCGAAGTCGCTGCAAGAGCATATCAAACTGCACAACATGGAAGAGCTGTTTGGTGAAGTCATGGTGCCGACTGAAGAAGTCGTTGAAATCCGTGGTGGCCAGCGCCGTAAAAGCGAACGTAAGTTCTTCCCTGGCTATGTGCTGGTGCAGATGGTGATGAATGACGCCAGCTGGCACTTAGTGCGTAGCGTACCACGTGTCATGGGCTTCATTGGCGGTACCTCTGACCGTCCTGCGCCGATTAGTGATAAAGAAGTCGATGCGATTATGAACCGCCTGCAGCAAGTGGGTGATAAGCCGCGTCCAAAAACGCTGTTCGAGCCAGGCGAGATGGTGCGCGTCAACGACGGTCCATTTGCTGACTTCAACGGTGTGGTCGAAGAAGTGGATTACGAAAAGAGCCGCCTGAAGGTCTCTGTTTCCATCTTTGGCCGTGCAACACCAGTAGAACTCGACTTTGCTCAGGTGGAGAAAGGTTAACCCTTTTGTTCACTTTTTAGCTCTTGCGGAAGGCGCGAAATTTACCTATAATTTCGCGCCTTTTGTTTTTATGCGCTAGCAATAGCGTGTAAATCGTAATCACGGGGAGCCTGTTTTCAGGCGCTATAACCCATTTGAGGAATTATCATGGCTAAGAAAGTACAAGCCTATGTCAAGCTGCAAGTTGCAGCTGGTATGGCGAACCCAAGTCCACCTGTTGGTCCAGCACTGGGTCAGCAGGGTGTTAACATCATGGAATTCTGTAAAGCGTTCAACGCCAAAACAGAATCTCTGGAGAAAGGCCTGCCTACTCCAGTTGTTATCACTGTATACAGCGACCGTTCTTTCACCTTCGTTACCAAGACCCCTCCGGCTGCCGTACTGCTGAAAAAAGCAGCGGGCATCAAGTCTGGTTCTGGTAAGCCGAACAAAGACAAAGTCGGTAAAGTTTCTCGTGCTCAGGTACGTGAAATCGCAGAAACTAAAGCTGCGGACATGACTGGTGCTGACGTAGAAGCGATGACTCGCTCTATCGAAGGTACTGCACGTTCCATGGGCCTGGTAGTAGAGGATTAAGAAATGGCTAAGCTGACCAAGCGCATGAGCGTAATCCGTGACAAAGTTGATGCGACCAAGCAGTACGACATCGCTGAAGCTATTGCTCTGCTGAAAGAACTGGCAACTGCTAAGTTCGTTGAGAGCGTTGACGTTGCTGTTAACCTCGGCATCGATGCACGTAAATCAGATCAGAACGTTCGCGGCGCGACTGTTCTGCCACACGGTACTGGTCGTTCAGTACGTGTTGCTGTATTTACCCAAGGCGCAAACGCAGAAGCTGCTAAAGCAGCTGGCGCTGAGCTGGTAGGTATGGAAGATCTGGCTGACCAGATCAAAAAAGGCGAAATGAACTTTGACGTTGTTATTGCATCTCCAGATGCAATGCGCGTTGTTGGCCAGTTGGGCCAGGTTCTGGGTCCACGCGGCCTGATGCCAAACCCGAAAGTTGGTACTGTAACTCCTAACGTTGCTGAAGCAGTGAAAAACGCTAAAGCAGGTCAGGTTCGTTATCGTAACGACAAAAACGGCATCATCCACACTACCATTGGTAAAGTGGACTTCGACGCTGACAAACTGAAAGAAAACCTGGAATCTCTGCTGGTTGCGCTGAAAAAAGCAAAACCTTCACAGGCTAAAGGCGTGTACATCAAGAAAGTTAGCATCTCTACCACCATGGGCGCCGGCGTTGCCGTTGACCAGGCTGGTCTGAGCGCAGCAGCAAACTAATTGCTGCTTGAAACGGGCGAAAAATTCATCTAGAATCTTACGCCCGTTGTTCTGATTGAGCATTCAATTCAGAACCCAGATTCAAAGTTGCTGAATGTATAAGCCTAAAGGCTCTTATGTTCAGTGGCTTAGGTTGGAGCCAGGCCTTATCCTGGCCTCCGTCCAAGACCGCAGGAGCGGGATTATCTTCGGATAGCTTGCTTAATACCCTGCGTAGACGGTGACAGAACCAAAAAGAATTTTTTCTTCGCTGGATTCTGCTCACCGTGTAATAGCGCTCAGTGCCTTCGGGTAGCTGAGTGAAGTGAGTTCCGGGAAATCTTTCCCGGTCAAATCCAGGAGCAAAAGCTAATGGCATTAAATCTTCAAGGCAAACAAGCGATTGTTGCTGAAGTTAGCGAAGTAGCCAAAGGCGCGCTTTCAGCGGTTGTTGCGGATTCCCGTGGCGTTACCGTTGATAAAATGACCGAACTGCGTAAAGCAGGTCGTGAAGCTGGCGTTTACATGCGTGTTGTTCGCAACACCTTGCTGCGCCGCGTCGTTGAAGGAACTCAGTTTGAGATCCTGAAAGACACGTTTGTTGGTCCGACCCTGATTGCATACTCTTTGGAACACCCGGGCGCTGCTGCTCGTCTGTTCAAAGAGTTCGCGAAAGCGAATGCAAAATTTGAGGTCAAAGCTGCAGCCTTTGAAGGTGAGCTGATCACGGCGGCCAATATTGACCGTCTGGCAACTCTGCCGACTTACGAAGAAGCACTGGCACGTCTGATGTCGACCATGAAAGAAGCCGCTGCTGGCAAATTGGTTCGCACTCTGGCTGCTGTACGCGATGCAAAAGAAGCGGCTTAAGCCCATCTTCTTTTCCTTCGTACTTGCTAACGTATAAACTTTTTCTGTTTTTTAGGAACAATCGATATGTCTATCACCAAAGATCAAATTCTGGAAGCAGTAGCAGCTATGTCCGTAATGGAAGTAGTTGAGCTGGTTTCTGCTATGGAAGAAAAATTCGGCGTTTCTGCTGCTGCTGCTGTAGCTGTTGCTGCTGGCCCAGCTGAAGCTGCTGAAGAGAAAACTGAATTCGACGTAATTCTGAAAGCTGCTGGCGCTAACAAAGTTGCCGTAATCAAAGCAGTTCGTACTGCAACTGGTCTGGGCCTGAAAGAAGCTAAAGACCTGGTTGAAGCTACCGGTGTTATCAAAGAAGGCATCAGCAAAGATGACGCAGCTGCTCTGGAAGCACTGCTGAAAGAAGCTGGCGCTGAAGTTGAAGTTAAGTAAGACAGCCTTCGGGTTGCAGCCTGAGTAACATCAGGCTGATGGCTGGTGACTTTTGGGTCACCAGCTTTTTTGCGCTTCAGGGGAATGATGGCGTTTCACACTGTTTGTCCATTGTTTCTCTTCAATATCTTTTTCTATCGACGACTTAATATATCGCTTTCCTGTGAGGGTTCCCTGCCTGCACAACGGCGATGAAATGATTTAAGAGTGATAGAAAGATGTATTGCATGGGGTGTTACGCATCGCATGAAAAACAAAATAGTGTTGCATGAACTGTCCCTTCAGGACGGACAGCGTGGTTCGACATGTCAGCTAGCTGAGGAACCCTATGGTTTACTCCTATACCGAGAAAAAACGTATTCGTAAGGATTTTGGTAAACGTCCACAAGTACTGGACATACCTTATCTCCTTTCTATCCAGCTTGACTCGTTCCAGAAGTTTATCGAGCAAGATCCAGAAGGCCAATACGGTCTGGAAGCAGCCTTCCGCTCCGTATTCCCAATCTCAAGCTACAGCGGCAACTCTGAGTTGCAGTATGTCAGCTACCGTTTGGGTGAGCCGGTCTTTGACGTAACTGAATGTCAGATCCGTGGCGTGACCTATTCGGCACCGCTGCGCGTGAAACTGCGTCTGGTGATCTACGAGCGTGAAGCGCCGGAAGGCACCGTAAAAGACATCAAAGAACAAGAAGTGTACATGGGTGAAATTCCACTCATGACCGACAACGGTACCTTTGTTATCAATGGTACTGAGCGTGTTATCGTTTCTCAGCTGCATCGTAGTCCTGGCGTGTTCTTTGACAGCGATAAGGGTAAAACGCACTCTTCCGGTAAAGTGCTTTATAACGCACGTATCATCCCTTACCGCGGTTCATGGCTCGACTTCGAGTTTGACCCGAAAGACAACCTGTTTGTCCGTATTGACCGTCGCCGTAAGCTGCCGGCCAGTATCATTCTGCGCGCACTGCACTACACCACTGAACAAATCCTTGATCTGTTCTTTGACAAAGTCGTGTATGAAATCCGCGATAACAAACTGCAGATGGAACTGGTGCCTGAGCGCCTGCGTGGTGAAACCGCCAGCTTCGATATCGAAGCCAATGGCACGGTCTACGTTGAGAAAGGTCGTCGCATCACTGCGCGTCATATTCGTCAGCTGGAAAAAGACGGTATTCAACACATTGAAGTCCCAGTTGAATACATTGCTGGCAAAGTCGTCGCTAAAGATTACGTTGACCTGAACACCGGCGAGCTGATTGTTCCTGCGAACATGGAACTGTCACTGGATCTGCTGGCTAAACTCAGCCAGTCAGGCCACAAGCGCATTGAAACGCTGTTCACCAACGACTTGGATCACGGCCCATACATTTCAGAGACCCTGCGTGTTGACCCAACCAACGATCGCCTGAGCGCGCTGGTTGAGATCTACCGTATGATGCGTCCTGGTGAGCCGCCAACGCGCGAAGCTGCAGAGAACCTGTTCGAGAACCTGTTCTTCTCAGAAGATCGTTACGATCTGTCTGCAGTTGGCCGTATGAAGTTCAACCGTTCACTGCTGCGTGATGAAATCGAAGGTTCAGGTATCCTGAGCAAAGACGACATCATTGAAGTGATGAAGAAACTGATCGGTATCCGTAACGGTATTGGCGAAGTCGATGATATCGACCACCTCGGCAACCGTCGTATCCGTTCAGTCGGTGAGATGGCTGAGAACCAGTTCCGTGTGGGTCTGGTGCGTGTTGAGCGTGCTGTTAAAGAGCGTCTGTCTCTGGGCGACCTCGATACCCTGATGCCTCAGGACATGATCAACGCCAAGCCAATCTCGGCGGCGGTGAAAGAGTTCTTCGGTTCAAGCCAGCTGTCCCAGTTTATGGATCAGAACAACCCGTTGTCTGAGATCACGCATAAGCGTCGTATCTCTGCTCTGGGCCCAGGCGGTCTGACGCGTGAGCGTGCAGGCTTCGAAGTGCGTGACGTACACCCAACCCACTACGGTCGTGTGTGTCCAATCGAAACGCCTGAAGGTCCGAACATCGGTCTGATCAACTCCCTTTCTGTTTACGCGCAGACTAACGAATACGGCTTCCTTGAGACTCCGTACCGTCGCGTGGTAGATGGCAAAGTGAGTGATGAAATTCATTACCTCTCTGCAATCGAAGAGGGTAACTACGTTATCGCTCAGGCGAACACCAACCTTGCTGAAGACGGTAGCTTTGTTGACGATCTCGTCACTTGCCGTAGCAAAGGTGAATCAAGCCTGTTCAGCCGTGATCAAGTTGACTACATGGACGTTTCGACCCAACAGGTCGTTTCAGTCGGTGCGTCACTGATTCCATTCCTGGAGCACGATGATGCTAACCGCGCCTTGATGGGTGCGAACATGCAACGTCAGGCAGTACCAACCCTGCGCGCTGATAAGCCGCTGGTCGGTACCGGTATGGAACGCGCAGTAGCGGTTGACTCCGGTGTAACTGCCGTAGCGAAACGTGGCGGTTCCGTTCAGTACGTTGATGCTTCTCGTATCGTTATCAAAGTTAACGAAGATGAGATGTATCCGGGCGAAGCGGGTATCGACATCTACAACCTGACCAAGTACACCCGTTCTAACCAGAACACCTGCATCAACCAGATGCCATGTGTGTCCCTGGGTGAGCCAATCGAGCGTGGCGACGTGCTGGCAGATGGCCCGTCTACCGATCTTGGTGAACTGGCGCTGGGTCAGAACATGCGCGTGGCGTTCATGCCATGGAACGGTTACAACTTCGAAGACTCCATCCTCGTTTCCGAGCGTGTTGTCCAGGAAGACCGTTTCACCACTATCCACATCCAGGAACTGGCGTGTGTGTCTCGTGACACCAAGCTGGGGCCAGAAGAGATCACCGCTGACATCCCGAACGTGGGTGAAGCTGCGCTCTCCAAACTGGATGAATCCGGTATTGTGTATATCGGTGCGGAAGTGACCGGTGGTGACATTCTGGTCGGTAAAGTGACGCCGAAAGGCGAAACCCAGCTGACGCCAGAAGAGAAACTGCTGCGTGCGATCTTCGGTGAGAAAGCGTCTGACGTTAAAGACTCTTCTCTGCGTGTTCCTAACGGTGTTTCCGGTACGGTTATCGACGTTCAGGTCTTTACTCGCGATGGCGTAGAAAAAGACAAACGTGCGCTGGAAATCGAAGAGATGCAGCTGAAGCAGGCTAAGAAAGACCTGTCTGAAGAACTGCAGATCCTCGAAGCGGGCTTGTTCAGCCGTATTCAGGCTGTACTGATCTCGGGTGGTGTTGAAGCTGAGAAGCTGGATAAACTGCCACGCGAGCGCTGGTTGGAACTGGGCCTGACTGACGAAGAGAAGCAAAACTCTCTCGAGCAGCTGGCTGAGCAGTATGACGAGCTGAAGCACGAGTTTGAGAAGAAACTCGAAGCTAAGCGTCGCAAAATCACTCAGGGCGATGACCTGGCACCAGGCGTGCTGAAAATCGTGAAAGTGTACCTGGCGGTTAAACGTCAGATCCAGCCTGGTGACAAGATGGCAGGTCGTCACGGTAACAAGGGTGTTATCTCTAAGATCAACCCGATCGAAGATATGCCTTACGATGAGAACGGTACGCCGGTCGACATCGTATTGAACCCGCTGGGCGTACCGTCACGTATGAACATCGGTCAGATTCTGGAAACCCACCTGGGGATGGCAGCGAAAGGCATCGGTGAGAAGATCAACGCGATGCTCAAGAAGCAGGAAGAAGTTGCCAAACTGCGTGAGTTCATCCAGCGTGCTTACGATCTGGGCACTGATGTGCGTCAGAAAGTTGATCTGAACACCTTCACTGACGATGAAGTTCTGCGTCTGGCTGAGAACCTGAAAAAAGGTATGCCAATCGCAACGCCAGTGTTCGATGGTGCGAAAGAGAGCGAGATCAAAGAGCTGCTGCAGCTCGGCGGCCTGCCTTCTTCTGGCCAGATCACCCTGTTCGACGGCCGTACCGGTGAGCAGTTTGAGCGTCAGGTAACCGTAGGTTACATGTACATGCTGAAACTGAACCACCTGGTTGACGACAAGATGCACGCACGTTCTACCGGCTCTTACAGCCTCGTTACTCAGCAGCCGCTGGGTGGTAAGGCGCAGTTCGGTGGTCAGCGCTTCGGTGAGATGGAAGTGTGGGCACTGGAAGCATACGGTGCTGCTTATACCCTGCAGGAAATGCTGACCGTTAAGTCTGATGACGTGAACGGCCGTACGAAGATGTATAAAAACATCGTCGATGGCAACCATCAGATGGAACCGGGCATGCCGGAATCCTTCAACGTACTGTTGAAAGAGATCCGCTCGCTGGGTATCAACATCGAGCTGGAAGACGAGTAAGCACTCGTAAGTACTGGTTACGGGACGCGCACTTCGGTGTGCGTCCCTGAGAGTTCCACTCCGACGGGAGCTAATCCGTGAAAGACTTACTTAAGTTTCTGAAAGCGCAAACTAAGACCGAAGAGTTTGATGCGATCAAGATCGCTCTGGCTTCGCCAGACATGATCCGTTCATGGTCTTTTGGTGAAGTTAAAAAGCCAGAAACCATTAACTACCGTACCTTCAAGCCGGAGCGTGACGGTCTTTTCTGCGCCCGTATCTTTGGGCCGGTAAAAGATTACGAATGCCTGTGCGGTAAGTACAAGCGTTTGAAACATCGCGGCGTGATCTGTGAGAAGTGTGGCGTTGAAGTTACACAGACCAAAGTTCGCCGTGAGCGCATGGGCCACATTGAACTGGCTTCACCGACTGCGCACATTTGGTTCCTGAAATCACTGCCTTCGCGTATCGGCTTACTGCTGGATATGCCACTGCGTGATATCGAGCGCGTACTGTACTTCGAATCATATGTTGTGATCGAAGGCGGTATGACCAACCTGGAAAAACGTCAGATTCTGACCGAAGAGCAGTACCTTGACGCGCTGGAAGAGTTCGGTGACGAATTCGACGCGAAGATGGGTGCGGAAGCTATCCAGGCGCTGCTGAAAAATATGGACCTGGAGCAAGAGTGCGAGCAGCTGCGTGAAGAGCTGAACGAAACCAACTCCGAGACCAAACGTAAAAAGCTGACCAAGCGTATCAAGCTGCTGGAAGCGTTCGTTCAGTCTGGCAACAAGCCAGAGTGGATGATCCTGACCGTTCTGCCGGTTCTGCCGCCAGATCTGCGTCCGCTGGTACCGCTGGATGGTGGTCGTTTCGCTACGTCGGATCTGAACGATCTGTACCGTCGCGTTATCAACCGTAACAACCGTCTGAAACGTCTGCTGGATCTGGCTGCGCCAGATATCATAGTACGTAACGAAAAGCGTATGCTGCAGGAAGCGGTAGATGCCTTGCTGGATAACGGCCGTCGCGGTCGTGCCATCACTGGCTCTAACAAACGTCCTCTGAAATCTTTGGCCGACATGATCAAAGGTAAGCAGGGTCGTTTCCGTCAGAACCTGTTGGGTAAACGTGTTGACTACTCCGGTCGTTCTGTTATCACCGTAGGTCCATACCTGCGTCTGCATCAGTGCGGTCTGCCGAAGAAAATGGCACTGGAGCTGTTCAAACCGTTCATCTACGGCAAGCTGGAACTGCGTGGCCTCGCGACCACCATCAAAGCTGCTAAGAAGATGGTTGAGCGTGAAGAAGCTGTCGTTTGGGATATCCTGGACGAAGTGATCCGCGAACACCCAGTACTGCTGAACCGTGCACCAACCCTGCACCGTTTGGGTATTCAGGCATTCGAACCTGTTCTGATCGAAGGTAAAGCGATCCAGCTGCACCCGCTGGTTTGTGCGGCATATAACGCCGACTTCGATGGTGACCAGATGGCAGTTCACGTACCGCTGACGCTGGAAGCCCAGCTGGAAGCGCGTGCGCTGATGATGTCTACCAACAACATCCTGTCACCTGCGAACGGCGAGCCAATCATCGTTCCTTCTCAGGACGTTGTACTGGGTCTGTACTACATGACCCGTGACAAAGTGAATGCGCGCGGCGAAGGCATGGTGCTGACTGGCCCGAAAGAAGCTGAGCGTGTGTATCGCGCTGGCCTGGCTGAGTTGCATGCTCGCGTTAAAGTGCGTATCACCGAATACAGCAAAAACGAACAAGAAGAGTTCGTTGCGAAAACCAGCTTAATCGACACCACCATTGGTCGTGCGATTCTGTGGATGATCGTGCCGAAAGGTCTGCCTTACTCTATCGTCAACCAGGCGCTGGGTAAGAAAGCGATCTCTAAGATGCTGAACACCTGTTACCGCATCCTGGGCCTGAAGCCGACCGTTATCTTCGCTGACCAGACCATGTACACCGGCTTTGCTTACGCAGCCCGTTCAGGTGCCTCTGTAGGTATCGACGACATGGTGATCCCGGCTAAGAAAGCGGAAATCGTGGCAGAAGCAGAAGCGGAAGTTGCTGAGATTCAGGAACAGTTCCAGTCTGGTCTGGTTACTGCTGGCGAACGTTACAACAAAGTCATCGATATCTGGGCCGCAGCGAACGAACGCGTTTCCAAGGCGATGATGGACAACCTGCAAACCGAAACCGTGATCAACCGTCACGGCGAAGAAGAGCAGCAAGTCTCGTTCAACAGCATCTACATGATGGCCGACTCCGGTGCGCGTGGTTCTGCAGCTCAGATTCGTCAGCTGGCCGGTATGCGTGGTCTGATGGCTAAGCCAGATGGCTCAATCATCGAAACGCCAATCACCGCGAACTTCCGTGAAGGTCTGAACGTACTTCAGTACTTCATCTCGACGCACGGTGCGCGTAAAGGTCTTGCGGATACCGCACTGAAAACCGCTAACTCCGGTTATCTGACGCGTCGTCTGGTAGACGTTGCACAGGATCTGGTGGTTACTGAAGACGACTGTGGCACGTTCGAAGGCATCATGATGACTCCGGTCATCGAAGGTGGCGACGTTAAAGAGCCACTGCGTGAGCGTGTACTGGGTCGTGTGACCGCAGAAGACGTGCTGAAGCCAGGTACTGCTGACATCCTGATCCCGCGTAACACGCTGATCGATGAGCACTGGTGTGATGTGATCGAACTGAATTCAGTCGATGCCATCAAAGTACGTTCTGTTGTTGGTTGTGAAACCGACTTTGGTGTGTGTGCACACTGCTACGGTCGCGACCTGGCACGTGGTCACATCATCAACAAAGGTGAGGCCATCGGCGTTATCGCAGCACAGTCCATCGGTGAGCCGGGTACACAGCTGACGATGCGTACGTTCCACATCGGTGGTGCGGCATCTCGTGCGGCTGCTGAATCCAGCATCCAGGTGAAGAACAAAGGTACTATCAAGCTGACCAACGCGAAGTCAGTAACCAACTCCTCCGGGAAACTGGTTATCGTCTCTCGTAACGTTGAGCTGAAGATGATCGATGAATTCGGTCGTACCAAAGAGAGCTATAAAGTCCCTTACGGCGCGATGATGGCCAAAGGTGATGGCGAGCAGGTTGCCGCGGGCGAAACCGTAGCAAACTGGGATCCGCATACCATGCCAGTTATCACGGAAGTGGGCGGTTTCATTCGCTTCACTGACATGATCGACGGTCAGACCATTACCCGTCAGACTGACGACCTTACTGGTCTGTCATCGCTGGTGGTTCTGGATTCTGCAGAACGTACTGCGGGCGGTAAAGATCTGCGTCCTGCGCTGAAAATTGTTGATGCCAACGGAAATGATGTGCTGATTCCTGGTACCGACATGCCAGCTCAGTACTTCCTGCCGGGCAAAGCAATTGTTCAGCTGGAAGATGGCGTTAAGATCAGTGCTGGTGACACCCTGTCTCGTGTACCTCAGGAATCTGGCGGTACCAAGGACATCACCGGTGGTCTGCCACGCGTTGCTGACTTGTTCGAAGCGCGTCGTCCGAAAGAGCCAGCAATTCTGGCCGAGATCAGCGGTATTATCTCGTTCGGTAAAGAGACCAAAGGTAAGCGTCGTCTGGTGATTACGCCAGTTGATGGTAGCGATCCGTACGAAGAGATGATTCCGAAATGGCGTCAGCTGAACGTATTCGAAGGTGAGCGTGTTGAACGTGGTGACGTTGTTTCTGACGGCCCAGAATCTCCACACGATATCCTGCGTCTGCGTGGCGTCCATGCTGTGACCCGTTACATCACTAACGAAGTGCAGGAAGTTTACCGTCTGCAAGGCGTTAAGATTAACGATAAACACATCGAAGTCATCGTGCGTCAGATGCTGCGTAAAGCAACCATCGCCAGCGCGGGCAGCACCGAGTTCCTGGAAGGTGAGCAGGCTGAATACTCTCGCATCAAGATCGCGAACCGCGACCTCGAAGCGAACGGCAAAATTGGCGCAACCTTTGTGCGCGATCTGCTGGGTATCACCAAAGCTTCTCTGGCAACCGAATCGTTCATCTCTGCAGCATCGTTCCAGGAAACCACACGTGTCCTGACCGAAGCAGCAGTAGCAGGCAAGCGTGATGAACTGCGCGGCCTGAAAGAGAACGTGATCGTGGGTCGTCTGATCCCGGCCGGTACCGGTTATGCTTACCATCAGGATCGTATGCGTCGCCGTTCTGTAGGTGAAGCACCGGTTGCACCGCAGGTCACTGCGGATGAAGCCTCTGCGAGCCTGGCTGAACTGCTGAACGCCGGTCTTGGCGGTAGCGACGACGAATAATCGTCTGCGATAGCTGACCCATAAAAAACCCTGCCTCGGCAGGGTTTTTTTCGTCTTCAATCAGCCCTTACGGCAGATATCGTGGCGGGTCAGGCCAATGTCGCGTAGTTGTGCATCGCTTAAGTGAGACAGAATTTTGCGAGTCTCACGGCGCGCGCGCCATCTCTTGATGGCGCGCCCTGCACCGCGAACCATGTCCAGTAGTGTTACATCAAATGGTTTTGCTGCGCGGTTTTGATCGAATTCCATTATGAATGCCCTCATCAGTTGTCTGTGAGGTATTGTCCAGTTCTTGTGCATTTCAATACAGATTCAAAAATCACTTATTATTAACATACAGATTGCGCACGATAGGATCTGAATGGTAAAAAAAGGGATGATCTGTACTGATTTAGATTCAGTGAACTCGAGGGGAATCATACGATGACGCGTTATCAACATCTGGCTTGCTTGCTCTCAGACAGGATTGAGCAGGGACTCTATCGTAGCGGTGAACGCTTACCCTCGGTGCGTACGCTGAGTATTGAACATGGTGTGAGCATCAGCACCGTGCAGCAGGCGTATCACTTGCTGGAAGAGAAACAGCTGATTGTGCCGCAGCCGCGCTCTGGCTATTTCGTTGCGACGCGCAAAGCCACGCCTCCTGTTCCTGCGTTAACCCGCCCGGTACAACGCCCTGTCGAGATCACCCAATGGGAATCGGTGCTGGAGTTATTAAGCAGCCGCAACAGCGGTAACGTGCTGCAATTAGGTAGCGGCATGCCCGACCTTACCCAGCCGACATTGAAGCCATTATGGAAAATTCAGAGCCGAATGGCGCAGAAGCAGGATCTTGACCAGCTCAATTATGACAGTCTGTTAGGCGTTGCGGCCTTGCGTGAGCAGGTCGCACGCTTAACTATCGATAGCGGTTGTCAGCTCACCGCAGAGGATATTGTGATCACCACGGGCTGCCATGAAGCGCTGTCCGTGTCGATCCGCGCGGTGTGTGAGCCGGGTGATATCATCGCCGTTGAATCTCCGACTTTCCATGGCACGATGCAGACCCTGCGCGGGCTTGGTATCCGTGCCATTGAAATCCCTACCGATTCGGTGACGGGCATTAGCCTCGAAGCCCTGGAGCTGGCATTCGAGCAGTGGCCTATAAAAGCCGTGGTGGTGGTGCCAAACTGCAATAATCCGCTGGGATTTATCATGCCTGAAGCGCGCAAGCGTGCGCTGCTGGCACTGGCTCAGCGTTTTGATGCAGCAATCATCGAAGACGATGTCTATGGTGAGTTGGCATGGGAGTACCCGCGCCCCATTACCATCAAATCTTTGGACATGGATGGCCGGGTGTTGCTGTGTAGCTCATTCTCCAAAACGCTGGCACCCGGTTTGCGTGTGGGATGGGTGGCGCCAGGGCGTTATCGCGATCGCGTTTTGCATATGAAATATATCGGCACCGGCTCAACGGCCACACAGCCGCAACATGCAGTGGCCGAATTTATTCGTCTTGGCCACTACGGGCCACATCTACGCCGGATGCGTCAGGTTTATCAGCGCAACTACGAGACCTTTAGTTGCTGGGTGCGTCACTACTTCCCCTGCGGTATCTGTGTTTCACGTCCGCAGGGCAGTTTCCTGATGTGGATTGAGTTACCAGAAGCGTTTGATGCCGTTCGGCTTAACACCGAACTGCGCTCGTTGAACATTCAGGTTGCTGTCGGATCGCTGTTTTCTGCCTCGGGAAAATATCGCAACTGCTTACGTCTGAATTATGGTTTGCCCATTAATGAGCATACTGAACAGGCCATCGCCCAACTTGGCGCTGCGGTGGAGCAGGCCATGCACGCCTGTCATATAGAAACGGAACCCGCCTCATCCCTGACTGATTAAAGTGGAAAGGCAGGGCTGGAGAGAGGGGTAGACCAGCCCTGGCCCACTGCCAGCGACAGCGGGCAGGCACACTTTATCCTGACCGGAAAAACACGCTAGCCCGCAGGAAGCGGACTGCGCGTGAGATTCCAGCCAATTTACCCTGATTGCAGAACGTTACAGCGCTTCTGCGGGCTGGGTTCCCGCTTCAACCAGTGCCAGCAACTCCTGTGTCGCCTGGCGCCAGTCTTCCGCCTGGGTAATGGCGCTCACCACGGCAACGCTTCCTACGCCAGTGGCCAAAACTTCAGGTACGCGCGCAAGGGATATACCGCCAATTGCCACAGTCGGTATATCCTGCAACCGTGCCATGTGGCGTTTCAGTTCCATGACGCCTTGCGGTTCTGAAGGCATATCTTTGGTTTGCGTAGGGTAAATGTGTCCCAGTGCAATGTAGGAAGGACGCAGCGCCAGCGCGCGGTCCAACTCGGCATCATCATGAGTTGATAACCCCAGACGCAAACCTGCCTGGCGGATAGCGTCCAGATTGGCCACGTCTAAATCTTCCTGACCAAGATGCACGCCATAGGCGTTGTATTTAATTGCCAATCGCCAGTAATCGTTGATAAACAGGCGTGCACGGTACTGCTTGCCCAGCGCAATTGCCTCGCGCACTGCGTCTTCTACTTCATGATCCTGGCAATCTTTGATGCGCAACTGGATGGTGCGAACGCCAGCCTCCAGTAAGCGTGCAATCCACTCTACGCTATCAACAACAGGGTACAGCCCCAGTTTCGGGGCCGTGGCTGGAAAGGCATCGGTCATACTTTTTCCTCTTTAAGGGCATCGGCGGCGTGATAAAGCTCGCCACCACGACTGCGGAAGGCATCCGACATCTGCGCCATGCCAATTTCAATTGGCTGGGCTTCTGCCTGCTGGCGAGCAGCATATTCGCGCACTTCCTGGGTAATTTTCATCGAACAGAATTTTGGACCGCACATTGAGCAGAAGTGAGCCACTTTGCCCGATTCCTGCGGCAATGTCTCATCGTGATAAGCGCGTGCCGTATGCGGATCGAGCGCCAGATTGAACTGATCCTCCCAGCGGAATTCAAAACGTGCTTTCGACATGGCGTTATCGCGGATCTGTGCGCCGGGATGGCCTTTGGCCAGATCGGCAGCATGCGCGGCGATCTTGTAGGTAATCAGCCCCTGCTTCACATCTTCTTTATTGGGCAAACCGAGGTGCTCTTTCGGTGTGACGTAACACAGCATGGCGCAGCCAAACCAACCAATCATCGCGGCACCAATGCCGGAGGTAAAGTGATCGTACCCGGGGGCGATATCGGTGGTCAGTGGGCCAAGCGTGTAAAACGGCGCTTCGTGACAGTGCTCTAACTGTTCGGTCATGTTGCGGCGGATCATCTGCATGGGCACATGGCCTGGGCCTTCAATCATCACCTGCACATCGTATTCCCAGGCAATTTTTGTCAGCTCACCTAGCGTCTGCAATTCGGCAAACTGGGCTTCATCGTTGGCGTCCTGAATCGATCCTGGGCGCAGACCATCGCCGAGTGACAGCGCGACATCATAAGCCGCGCAGATCTCGCAGATTTCACGGAAGTGCAGATAGAGGAAGCTTTCCTGATGATGTGACAGGCACCACTTCGCCATGATCGAACCACCACGCGAGACAATACCGGTCAGACGTTTAGCCGTCATCGGCACATAGCGCAGCAGCACACCGGCGTGAATAGTGAAGTAATCCACCCCCTGTTCTGCTTGTTCGAGCAGGGTATCGCGGAAGATCTCCCAGTTAAGGTCCTCCGCCACGCCGTTCACTTTCTCCAGTGCCTGATAAATGGGCACAGTGCCAATCGGCACCGGGCTGTTTCGCAAAATCCACTCGCGCGTTTCATGGATATAGCGTCCTGTGGAGAGGTCCATCACGGTATCCGCGCCCCAGCGTGTTGACCACACCAGTTTCTCCACTTCCTCTTCAATCGATGAACTCACCGCTGAGTTGCCTATATTGGCGTTCACCTTCACCAGAAAGTTACGGCCAATGATCATCGGCTCGGATTCGGGGTGATTAATATTGGAGGGTATGATAGCGCGACCGCTGGCAACTTCCTGGCGCACAAATTCGGCGGTGATATTTTCCGGCAGATTGGCACCGAAACTGTGGCCCGGGTGCTGTTGCAGTAGCACTTCACCACGAATACGTTCGCGGCCCATGTTTTCTCGCACCGCAATAAATTCCATCTCGGGTGTAATTATGCCCTGACGTGCGTAATGCAGTTGCGTGACGCAGCGGCCAACTTTGGCACGACGCGGCTGCGGTAACTGCTCGAAGCGCAGGTGATCCAGCCCTTCATCGGCTAAGCGTTGCTGGGTGTATTGCGAACTCAGTTGATGGATAGCCTCACTGTCATTGCGTTCGGCGATCCAGTTTTCACGTAATCGTCCTAATCCCCGATGCACATCAATGGTGGCCGCGGGATCGCCATAAGCACCCGCCGTGTCATATACCGGCACCGGCTCGTTGTGCTCATACTTCGGATTCTCTTTTGTACCGCCAATGTGTGTTGGGCTGAGCTGGATTTCGCGCATCGGCACACGGATATCCGCTCGGCTACCGGTGATCCAGATACGTTTGGATTGGGGGAAAGCAGTGCCCTGCAGCGAATCGATAAATTCCTGCGCTTGTGCACGTTGTTCACGACGAGAAGTTTTAGCAACAGACATAGCAAATTTCCTGAATTAAGGGGAAGTTGCTTGTCCAGAGTTCGGAAGGAGTAACAGGGACGATGCCGGGCGCCAACACGCATCGCTCTGTGAATGTCTACTCTTGTTCCCTTCGCAGGTACTAACCTGATCAGGTTCCGCGGATCCCGAATAAACGGTCTCAGCCCCTTAGGGCACTCCGACAAGGTTGAATTTTACGATATAAGCTACTTTGCTTGCCATTTCACGCCTGGGCAGTGCTCGTGTCCGTCACGTACTACGTGTACGCTCCGGCCTCTGCGCGCTGTCCGAGCGTGAACTGGCTGCGCACGCTACGCTTATATCGCAAAATTTGACTCTAGATTGCTTTAAAGAGACGCATAAAAACGTGAATAGGCCTCAATAAAAAAGCCCATTCAGCATAAGAGGGCTTTTTCGGAATAACAAGTTTTTTACATGGGCCCGAGGTTAAGCGGGGCGAGCCATGCTGCTTTCGTTGGCGACCGGTGGGCGTGCCAGCTGGTTATCCCAGGCGAGTTGCACCAGCTTATCTTCCAGCGTGAAGCGCGACTCCAGTACTTCACCCACTTCGGATAACGCCTTCTGGAATTCTACGCAGTTATCGTCGTTGATGGCCTGCTGCAAATGGCTGTCATACAGTTGCATCATGCGATCGGTATTTGCTTCCAGAGCGGGATAGAGTTGGGCGGCCGCAATGAGCGGGCTATCGCCCTCCATCTCACTGATAATACGTTCATAAATACTGAAATGACCGGTTGAGAGGTAATCAACCAGGCCGTGGCAAAACGCATCCAGCGCCTGTTCATCCAGAGCACTGAGCGCCTCTTTGTGTGGCTTGATGCCAATTAATGCGTAATAGCTGACAAGCAACTGTCGGCGCGCGCGCAGCCACGCATCAACGAGTTCATTACCGCCACTTACACGCCTGGCCAGGTCATCTAACTGGGTAAGCATATGGGGCTCCGGGTGAGTTATAGTTATCCATTCCACACTTAACATCAGGATTTCAGCGTGCCATTTGACGCTAAGGACAACGAATAAGATGCAACGTGAGATCTCAAGCGTAGACGCTGGCTGGTGGATTGTCAGCCATGAACAAAAACTTTGGTTACCGCAAGGTGAACTGCCGCATGGCTTATCCGGCGATTTTGGCCTGACAGGAAAAACCGCGATTTTGATTGGCGAATGGCAGGCGGAGAATGTCTGGCTGATACGTGAATCACGACCTGACAATATGGGATCTGTTCGCCAGCTTATCGACGAAGATGTTGGGCTTTTCCAGATGGTTGGGCGCGGAGTTCAACTCGCCGAATTCTACCGCTCACACCGCTGGTGTGGCTACTGCGGCCACGAAATGCACCTCAGTAAACGCGAATTTGCCTGCCTGTGTCACCATTGCCGTGAGCGCTATTATCCGCAAATCGCACCGTGCATCATCGTAGCGATTCGCCGGGGGGAGGAGATTCTGCTGGCCAACCATGCGCGTCATCGCAACAGCATTTACACAGTATTAGCTGGCTTTGTTGAGGTCGGGGAGACGCTGGAGCAGGCCGTCGCGCGTGAAGTGATGGAAGAGAGCAACGTCCGGGTTAAAAATGTCCGTTACGTCACCTCGCAGCCTTGGCCGTTCCCGCATTCGCTAATGATGGCGTTTATGGCCGAGTACGAAGGCGGAGACTTGCAGCATGATGGCAAAGAGTTGCTGGATGCCGGCTGGTATCGCTATGACGATCTGCCCTTGTTACCGCCACCGGGCACGGTGGCACGACGGTTGATTGAAGATACCGTTGCCCTGTGTCGCGCCAGCGCGCCGTGAAAATGCTACACTGGCGGCCTTAGCATGAGAGAGCCCATTATGAGTGAACTGAAGAACGATCGTTATCTGCGTGCCCTGTTACGTCAGCCGGTGGATGTCACCCCTGTATGGATGATGCGACAAGCCGGGCGTTATTTGCCGGAGTACAAAGCCACGCGTGCTGAAGCCGGTGATTTTATGTCGCTGTGTAAGAATGCGGAGCTGGCGTGCGAAGTCACCCTGCAGCCGCTGCGTCGTTATGCGCTGGATGCTGCGATCCTCTTCAGCGATATCCTGACGATTCCTGATGCGATGGGGCTGGGGCTCTATTTTGAAACGGGCGAAGGTCCGCGCTTCTCAAATCCTATTACCTGCCGTGCAGATGTAGACAAACTGCCGATTCCGGATCCAGAAGATGAGCTGGGTTATGTGATGAATGCGGTGCGTACCATTCGCCATAACCTGAAAGGCGAAGTGCCTTTGATCGGTTTCTCTGGCAGCCCATGGACGTTGGCAACCTACATGGTTGAAGGCGGCAGCAGCAAAGCGTTCACCAAAATTAAAAAGATGATGTATGCCGAGCCGCAAACCCTGCACAAGCTGCTGGATAAGCTGGCTGACAGTGTCATCCATTACCTGAACGCCCAGATCAAAGCCGGTGCACAGTCGATTATGGTCTTCGATACCTGGGGCGGCGTGCTGACAGGCCGCGATTACCGTGAGTTTTCACTCTACTATATGCACAAAATCGTTGATAGCGTGCTGCACGAGAACGAAGGTCGCCGTGTGCCGATTACGCTGTTCACCAAAGGGGGGGGGCAGTGGCTGGAAGCTATCGCAGCGACCGGATGTGATGCACTGGGTCTGGACTGGAGCACCGATATTGCCGATGCACGTCGTCGCGTGGGTGACAAAGTTGCGTTGCAGGGCAACATGGATCCTTCCATGCTGTATGCGCCTCCGGCACGTATCGAGCAGGAGGTGGCCACTATCCTTGAAGGCTTTGGCGCGGGTGAGGGTCACGTCTTCAACCTCGGACATGGCATTCATCAGGATGTGCCGCCAGAGCACGCCGGTGCTTTCGTCGAAGCCGTACATCGCCTGTCTCGCCCTTATCATCAGGGCTAAGCATGGATTTGGCCGCGCTGCGGGCTGAACAGTTACAACGCGCTGCTAATGTGGTGCGGCAGGATGATTTTGACATCCTGCCGCCTCGTTTTATCGCCGGTGCGGACGTCGGTTTTGAACAGGAAGGTGACATCACGCGTGCGGCACTGGTGGTATTAGAATATCCCTCATTGCAACTCGTGGAGCACCGTATAGCGCGCATCGCGACCACCATGCCTTACATCCCGGGTTTCTTATCGTTTCGCGAAGTCCCCGCACTGCTTGCAGCCTGGCAGCAGCTCACACACCAACCCGATCTTTTATTCGTTGATGGTCATGGTATTGCCCATCCCCGTCGCCTCGGCGTGGCTGCGCATTTAGGCTCGCTGGTGGATGTTCCAACCATTGGCGTGGCGAAAAAACGGCTCTGCGGGCGTTTTACCGAATTGGATGCTGAACCGGGAAGCCGCCAACCACTGATGGATAAAGGCGAACAAATAGGTTGGGTGTGGCGCAGTAAAGCGCGCTGCAACCCTCTGTTCGTCTCAACCGGGCATCGTGTCAGTATGGACAGCGCACTGAATTGGGTGGAGAGATGTACCGCGGGCTATCGTTTGCCCGAGCCTACACGCTGGGCCGATGCGGTTGCTTCGGGCCGTCCTGCGTTTCTACGCTGGCAAAATGCGCGTTAACGCTGTTTGCGCGCGGCTTTTGCGGTACACTGCCGCCAGCTAACCTATTGAGAGTAAGTTTGATGTTACAGAACCCCGTCCATTTGCGTCTGGCGAAGCTGGAAAGCTGGCAGCATATGACCTTTATGGCCTGTCTGTGCGAGCGGATGTTCCCCAATTATTGGGCCTTCTGTCAGCAGACTGAATTCGCCGATCCGCAACTTTATCGTCGCATCCTTGACCTTGTCTGGGAGAGCCTGACGGTCAAAGACGCCAAAATTAACTTCGATAGCCAACTGGAGAAGCTGGAATCAGCGATTCCGAATGGTGATGATTTTGATATTTATGGTGTCCACCCAGCAATCGATGCCTGTGTTGCGCTGAGCGAAGTTGTGCATGCACAGCTCAGCGGTGAAACCCTGGAACACGCAATCGAAGTCAGCCGTACGTCGATTACCACCGTTGCTATTCTGGAAATGACGCAAGCCGGTCGTGAAATGACCGATGAAGAGCTGCGCGAAAATCAGGCGGTGATTGATGAATGGGATCTGCAGTGGGAGATTTTCCGCCTGCTGGCAGACTGCGAAGAGCGCGACCTTGAGCTGATTAAGGGGTTGCGTTCTGACCTGCGCGAAGCGGGAATCAGTAACATCGGTATACTTTTTCAGCAATAAGGCGATAAAACGTGACTTCAGGCCTGAATTACCGCGCCTGGAGGCTTCACATCAGCCCCCTGTCTGGTCTACATTTGGGGGGCTGAAAATTGTGGCTATCTTTGCGTGCAGGTTGAAGAGTGCCAGATTATGGCTTTTCCCTCGCACTCGTTGCTTAGCAAGCGATAAATACACTTTAAGGATAACTTATGAACAAGACTCAACTGATTGATGTGATCGCAGAGAAAGCTGACCTGTCAAAAACCCAGGCTAAAGCTGCGCTGGAATCTACCCTGGCTGCGATCACTGAGTCTCTGAAAGAAGGTGATGCTGTACAACTGGTTGGTTTTGGTACTTTTAAAGTGAACCACCGCGCTGAGCGTACCGGTCGCAACCCACAGACTGGTAAAGAGATCAAAATCGCGGCAGCTAACGTGCCAGCGTTCGTCTCTGGTAAAGCTCTGAAAGACGCTGTTAAGTAAGTTTTCCGCATCGCGGTTTAAGCTTTAAAAGAGGGGCGACACGCCCCTTTTTGTCATTGGGGCCTGTCATGCTGAACACGATTACTCAGCGCGTCTGCGCCCTGTTACTCGGTGCGCTGCTCGCGGGCTGTAGTTCCACCTCTGATCTCCCTGCCTTTACGGCAAGCGGCTATCTGGCCGATCGTGGCACTGTGCGCATCTGGCGCAAGAACACTGACCATCAGGCTGTTCATCTTCGCACTGTTTATACCCCTTTCAATGGCGATGCCATGGAAACCACTGACTACAACTGGCAACAGAACAAGCTGATCAGCGTTGAGCGCATTGTGGCGGGTGAGCAACCCGATGACGTGACGTTGCGTTTTGACCATCTGGGCAATCTTAATTTTATGCAGCGTCAGCTGGCCGGCCGTCGTGAAGCGGTAAGTGGTGATACGGTTGAACTCTATCGTTTCGACGCGCAACGCATGCTGGAGCAAAGTAATGCGTTGCTGAGTGGACGTGTATTGCTGAAGCAGGGGCATTGGCTGGGCGCTACGCAGGTGCGCGACTGTGATGGCAAAGTGGTGAATGCACCCTTTGATAACGGAATCATTGCCACGCTATCTCAGCAGCAGCAAAACCAGCCACAGTCGTTGATGGTGTCATGGTTGGAGGCACCTGAAGGCGTACAGCTGTTGCGGGCGACGCCAGAGGATGAGTGCAGCTGGCAGCCGAAAGAGAGTGATTTCTGAGTGGGGAAAAACCAAGGGGTGCTGAGCGCGCCCCTTGATGATTACTTGCGATTAATGGCGCGGTAACCAATATCTTTACGGCAGAAGCTGCCTTCCCACGAAATATGTTTCGCCAGCGCATAGGCATTCTTCTGCGCGGCAGCCACATCTTCGCCCAGTGCAGTGACGCACAGCACGCGTCCACCGTTGGTGACCACCACATCATCTTTCATCGTGGTACCCGCGTGGAACACTTTACCGTCCGGCACTTCTTCCAGCGGCAGACCGTGAATTTGATCACCGGTATTGTAATCCGCGGGATAGCCGCCAGCTGCCAGCACGACACCCAGCGATGGACGTGGATCCCACTGCGAAGTTTGCTGATCCAGCTTGCCATCCACTGCGGCCAGGCACAGTTCAACCAGATCTGACTGCAGGCGCAACATGATCGGCTGGGTTTCTGGATCGCCAAAGCGGCAGTTGAACTCGATCACTTTCGGCTGACCGGCTTTATCGATCATCAGGCCGGCATACAGGAAGCCGGTATAGGTGTTGCCTTCCGCTTTCATGCCGTTAACGGTTGGCCAGATAATCTGGTCCATCACACGCTGGTGGATCTCATCGGTGACAACCGGGGCAGGCGAGTAAGCGCCCATGCCTCCGGTGTTCGGGCCGGTATCACCATCGCCTACACGTTTATGATCCTGGCTGGTGGCCATGGGTAACACGTTGTCGCCATCCACCATCACGATAAAGCTGGCTTCTTCGCCGTCGAGGAACTCTTCAATGACGATACGATGGCCTGCATCGCCGAAAGCGTTGCCTGCCAGCATGTCCTGCACTGCAGCTTCCGCTTCAGCCAGTTCCATCGCGACGATAACGCCTTTACCAGCTGCCAGACCATCCGCTTTAATAACGATCGGTGCGCCTTTCTCACGCAGGTAAGCCAGCGCTGGCTCAACTTCCGTAAAGTTCTGGTATTCAGCGGTAGGGATCTGCTGGCGTGCCAGGAAATCTTTGGTGAAGGCTTTTGATCCTTCCAGCTGTGCAGCTGCCTGTGTTGGGCCAAAAATCTTCAGACCAGCAGCGCGGAACGCATCAACCACACCAATCACCAGCGGGGCTTCCGGGCCGACGATAGTCAGGCCGATATTTTCTTTTTGAGCAAAAGCCAGCAGGGCAGGCACATCAGTGGCGCTGATCGCCACGTTTTGCAACGCGGGCTCCAGTGCGGTACCGGCGTTACCCGGTGCCACAAACACGGTCTCAGCTAAAGGAGACTGTGCTGCTTTCCATGCCAGCGCGTGTTCACGTCCGCCATTACCAATCACTAAAATTTTCATCTATTAAAGCTCCAGACTATTAATGGCGGAAGTGACGCATGTCGGTGAAGATCATCGCAATACCGTGCTCATCAGCGGCGGCAATCACTTCATCATCACGGATAGAACCACCTGGTTGAATCACACAGCTGATACCCACAGCTGCCGCTGCGTCGATACCATCGCGGAATGGGAAGAAAGCATCAGACGCCATGGCTGAACCTTTAACTTCTAAACCTTCGTCGCCTGCTTTAATACCGGCAATTTTGGCAGAATAAACGCGGCTCATCTGTCCAGCGCCTATGCCGATAGTCATATTGTCACGTGCGTAGACAATGGCGTTGGACTTCACGAACTTGGCCACTTTCCAGCAGAACAGCGCATCACGCAGTTCCTGCTCGCTTGGCTGGCGCTGAGTCACGACACGCAGCTGACTGGCATCCACCATACCGAGATCGCGATCCTGAACCAGCAGGCCGCCATTAACACGCTTGAAATCCAGTGCGGCAACACGGCCCTGCCACTGGCCACAAACCAGCACGCGAACGTTCTGTTTTGCTGCGGTGACTTTAAGTGCCGCTTCGCTGGCTGAAGGGGCAATGATCACTTCGACAAACTGACGGCTGATGATCGCCTGGGCAGTGGCTTCATCCAATTCGCGGTTGAAAGCGATGATGCCGCCAAAAGCAGAAGTTGGGTCAGTTTTGTAAGCGCGCTCATAGGCGTCAAGAATCGAACCGCCCACGGCCACACCACACGGGTTGGCATGCTTAACGATCACGCAAGCCGCTTCATCAAACTCTTTCACACACTCAAGTGCGGCATCGGTATCGGCGATGTTGTTGTAAGAGAGCGCTTTGCCCTGAACCTGCTGTGCAGTCGCAACAGAAGCTTCTGCCACATTCTCTTCTATATAGAAGGCAGCGTCCTGATGGCTGTTCTCGCCGTAACGCATATCCTGCTTCTTGATGAAGTTGAGGTTCAGCGTACGTGGGAAGCGGCCGGCAGGTTCTTTGCTGTCGCTATGATAAGCCGGCACCAGGCTGCCAAAGTAGTTGGCAATCATGCTGTCGTAGGCTGCGGTGTGTTCGAAGGCTTTGATCGCCAGATCGAAACGGGTATCCAGCGTCAGAGAGTTTTCATTGGCGTCCAGCTCGGCGATGATGGCCTCGTAGTCGCTGCTCTTCACCACGATCGCCACATCTTTATGGTTCTTCGCAGCGGAGCGCACCATGGTTGGGCCACCGATATCGATATTCTCTACCGCGTCTGCCAGTGAGCAATCGGGTTTGGCAACGGTTTGCGCGAAGGGATAAAGGTTTACCACCACCATATCGATAGGGTTGATCGCGTGCTCGGCCATGATCGCATCATCGGTGCCGCGACGGCCCAGAATACCGCCATGCACTTTCGGGTGCAGCGTTTTGACGCGTCCATCCATCATTTCCGGGAAACCGGTGTAGTCAGAGACTTCGGTGACGGGCAGGCCCGCATCTGCCAGCAGGCGTGCAGTACCACCTGTGGAGAGCAGCTCAACACCACGACTGGAGAGTGCCTGAGCAAATTCGAGGATACCGGCTTTATCAGAAACACTGAGCAGAGCGCGGCGTACTGGACGACGTTGTTGCATGGTGGTTTTATCCCTTGGCTTTGTTTCGCATAAATAAGAGCGTTACATCAAGCTTAGCGTTTCTTTCTATATAGAAGAGAGCACTTGCTTCATGTAACGCCCCAAAAGGGGCATCCTTGACGTCGCCGGGCATTGTAGCGAAAACGTTTGCGCGATGCTCGCCTAAATTCATCTGTCCGGATGAATGTGGATAACACTGTGTGTAAGTGGGTATAAGGCGGGGTTTTGCTGTGGAATGCAGCGAACGGTTGTTTTTGTTGAATTTAGCGGTTGCGCGCTGCGAACAACTCCCTATAATGCGCATCCATCGAGACGGCACAACGGTTTACGAAGTGCGGTGTTGACAGGAAGATTCGATAAGAACTTCCGCCAGAGAAAAAACGCTGAAAAAAGTGTTTGACTCTGAAGGAGGAAAGCGTAATATACGCCACCTCGCAACAGCAGCTTAA
>NZ_JBGMNK010000024.1:0-44619 GCF_051336905.1 Pantoea sp. C8B4 | reverse complement strand
ACTCGAACTCGCGACCCCGACCTTGGCAAGGTCGTGCTCTACCAACTGAGCTATTCCCGCATAATCTTCGTCTTTCAATTTGCTGCTGCGTTGGCTTCCTTCACTCACACGGGTCACTTACTGAAGTAAGCTCTCTGTGATTCGTTCAGTTGCTGCCTTGCCGCAAACCGAAATACTTGATTCTGGAACTTCGTGTTACTGCTGCGCACCGTTGTAAATTCTTCACCGGTACGGGGTGCGCATTATACGAGAAATCCTTTCAGTCGCAAGAGTCTAAAAGCAAAATTTTACGCTTTCAGTTCGTTTGCTGCTTTAATCGGCAACCTGATGATTTCCTGCGCACCCTTTGCCGATTAAAGCTGCAAGAAGTGCTCGCGGTAATACGCCAACTCAGCAACGGACTCGCGAATGTCGTCCAGCGCCTGATGGCTGCCGGCTTTTTTGAAGCCTGGCAGGATATCCGGTTTCCAGCGACGCGCCAGTTCTTTCAGCGTGCTGACATCCAGATAACGGTAATGGAAGTAGGCTTCCAGTTCCGGCATGTATTTGAACAGGAAGCGACGATCCTGGCCGATGCTGTTGCCGCAAATCGGAGAAGTGTTGGCCGGAACCCACTGCTTAAGAAATTCGATGGTTGCCCGCTCTGCAGCACGGTCGTCGTATTGGCTGGCTTTCACACGTTCTACCAGGCCACTGTTGGTGTGCGTACGCACATTCCACTCATCCATCAATGCCAATTGCTCATCAGACTGATGCACCGCAAACACCGGGCCTTCTGCCAGGATGTTCAGGTTGGCATCGGTGACGATCGTGGCGATCTCAATAATGCGATCCTGCTCCGGATCCAATCCGGTCATTTCCAGGTCGATCCAAATCAGATTATTTTCATTTCCAGCTGTCATGCGTTTCCCGCCTGTTGCCAAAGTCGTCATTACACTCGTTTCAGGTGTATCATAGACGTTTTGCCCAGCGGGGCGAAGCCTGGCGAAAGCCGTGAGAGGATGCGTGAGCAAAAATAAACTGTCGAAGGGTCAACAACGTCGCGTGAGCGCTAACCATCAGCGTCGTCTGCAGCAACGGAATGAAAAGCCGGAACCGGATGACAACCTGTTTGGAGAAGCGAGCGAAGGCGTGGTGATCAGCCGTTTCGGCATGCACGCAGATGTGGAAGATGGCGTGGGCGAAGTGCATCGCTGCAATATCCGTCGCACCATTCGCTCGCTGGTCACCGGTGACCGTGTGCTGTGGCGTGCGGCGATTGGCGGCGGCAAAGGCATCGTAGAAGCGGTTCACGAACGTAAAACGGTGCTGACCCGTCCGGATTTCTATGATGGCGTCAAACCGATCGCGGCGAACATCGATCAGATCATCATTGTGTCGGCGATCCTGCCGGAACTTTCGCTCAATATCATCGATCGTTATCTGGTGGCCAGTGAAACCCTGGGCGTTGAGCCGCTGCTGGTCCTGAACAAAACCGACCTGCTCGACGCGGAAGCCCGCGCGTTTGTGGATGAGCAGATGGAGATCTATCGCAAAATTGGCTATCGCGTGTTGATGGTCTCCAGCCGTGCCAAAGATGGCCTGGCGGAGCTGGAACAGGCCTTAACCGATCGCGTGAGCATTTTTGCGGGTCAATCTGGTGTGGGTAAATCCAGTTTGCTGAACAATCTGCTGGGACTGGAATTGGCGGGCGATGAGATTCTGACCAACGACGTCTCTGATAACTCCGGTCTGGGCCAACACACCACCACCGCTTCACGCCTATATCACTTCCCGCACGGCGGCGACGTGATTGATTCTCCAGGCGTACGTGAATTCGGTTTATGGCATCTGGAGCCGGAACAAATCACCCGTGGATTTGTCGAATTTCGTGAGTTTATCGGCGGTTGCCGTTTCCGCGACTGCAAGCATGATACCGATCCCGGCTGCGCCATTCGCGAAGCGGTAGAGGATGGAACAATCAACATCTCGCGCTTCGATAACTACCACCGTATTCTGGAGAGTATGGCGCAGGTAAAAACGCGTAAAAACTTTTCCGCCAGCGAAGATTAACGGGTACAACGGCACATTCGCCAACTGACCGGGGCGCTGCTACAATCCGCCCCCTTTTGTGTAAACCAAGCGTAATTAAGCCAGGAGGCAACGGTGTTTGATCGTTTTAAACTCGGCCTGAATCATATTCTGCCTAAAAAAGGGCTGACCGAACTTGCCGGCTGGGGCGCCAGTCGTAGCGGTGGCTGGCTGACCAAAGCGGTCATCGACATTTTTGTCTGGTACTACAAAGTGGATATGGCCGAAGCCAGCAAACCCCATACCGGTAGCTATCGCACCTTCAATGACTTCTTCGTGCGTCCGTTAAAAGAGGGTGCGCGCCCGATTGATCCCGACGCGACCTTGCTGGCGCTGCCAGCCGATGGTGCGGTAAGCCAGTTAGGCCGCATCGAAGGCGATCAGATCTTCCAGGCGAAAGGCCATTACTATTCCTTGCAGGCCTTGCTGGCCGGTAACGACGATCTGGCGGAAAAGTTCGTCGATGGCGAGTTCATCACCACCTATCTCGCACCGCGCGATTATCACCGTGTGCACATGCCCTGTAACGGCATTCTGCGCGAAATGATTTATGTGCCGGGCGACCTTTACTCCGTCAACCCGCTGACAGCACGTAACATCCCGAACCTGTTTGCACGCAATGAGCGTGTGATCTGCGTCTTCGATACCGATCATGGCCCGATGGTGCAGATCCTGGTGGGAGCGACCATTGTGGGCAGCATCGAAACCGTGTGGGCGGGCACCATTACGCCACCACGTGAAGGGGTGATTAAACGTTGGCGTTATCCTTCAGCCGATCATGACGGTGCCGTTGTGCTGTTGAAAGGTCAGGAAATGGGGCGTTTCAAACTCGGTTCGACGGTGATTAACTTGTTCGCACCGGGTCGCGTCAAGCTGGCGGAAAGTCTCGAAGCCGAGAGTAAAACCCGTCTTGGCCAACCGCTGGCGATTGCCCTGCCGCAGCCCGGCGAAAGCGCCCCGCTCGCTGAATAACCGGAACCTATCCCGTGCGCGTTTTTCTCTCTCTGCTGCTGAGCCTGGTGCTCAGCAGTTCTGTATTGGCAGCCACCGTTCCTCCTGCGAGTCAACTGAAGCAGGAACTGGATGCGGCCAAATCCGCCAAAGCCTCTCCCGCTCAAGCCGAGCAAGTTCAGGCGATTGAAGCGGCGATCAATTTCCTCGCTGAGCGTGATGAATCGCTGGAGCGTGCCAAACAGTATCAGCAGGTGATTGATGATTTCCCACGGCTGGCACGCGAACTGCGTCAGCAGATTGCCACGCTGACCGACAGCAGTAAAACAGTGCGCACCAACATGAGCAGCGCCGAGCTGGATCAGGAAATCCTGCAAATCAGCAGCCAGCTGCTGGAAGAAGGCCGCCAGGCACAGCAAGAGCAGGACCGCGCACGTGAGATCAGCGATTCACTTTCACAGTTACCGCAGCAGCAGACTGACGCACGCCGGGCGATGACCGAAAGCGATCGCCGTGCTCAGGGCTTTTCTGCGGCCGCTACGCCGTTGGCTCAGGCGCAGATTTATGCCCGACTGGCCGAGAATGCCGCCAATAAAGCGCGCGTGGATGAGTTAGAACTGGCACAGCTCTCCGCCAATAATCGCCAGGAGCTGGCGCGTATGCGGGCGGAGGTGCATCAGCGCAAAGTGACGCAGCTGGATAACTATCTGCAATCGCTGCGCAATCAACTGAATAACCAGCGTCAGCGAGAAGCGGAACTGGCGCTCGAACGCACTGAACAGCTGGCGGAAAACAGTGGCGATTTACCGGCGTCGATCAGCGATCAATTCCGCGTCAACCGTGAGCTATCAGCCGACCTGAATGCGCAGGCTCAACGTATGGATTTGGTCGCTTCGCAGCAACGTCTGGCCACCAACCAAACGCTACAGGTGCGCCAGGCTCTCAGCACGCTGCGCGAACAATCACAATGGCTGGGCGCCTCGAATCTGCTGGGTGAAGCCTTGCGTGCGCAAGTCGCCAGATTGCCGGATATGCCCAAGTCGCAGCAGATCGACAGCGAGATGGGCCAGCTGCGTGTACAACGGCTGCATTATGAAGATTTGCTGGAGCGGCAAAAGGATCTGCGCAAAGAGAAGCAGGATGACGGCACGCCGTTCACCAGCGAGCAAACCCGTATTCTTGATGCCCAGTTGAAAACCCAGCGCGAGCTGCTCAATTCACTGATCTCCGGCTGCGATACACTGATTCTGGAAATCACCAAGCTGAAGGTGTCGAACACGCAGTTGCAGGACGCACTGGGTGAAGTGAAGGAAGCTACGCACCGTTATCTGTTCTGGACGGCGGATGTCAGCGCCATCGACCTGAAGTATCCGATTGACGTGGCACGTGACTTAACCCGCCTGCTGTCGCTGGATACCTTAGGGCAACTCGGTAAAGCGCTGGCGATGATGTTTACCAGCAAAGAAACCGTGATGCCAATCATCTGCGCAGTGCTGTTGGTGGGCTTCAGCATCAGCTCGCGCCGTCATTACAATGCCTTTATGGCGCGTTCCGCCAGCAAAGTGGGCAAAGTGACCCAGGACCGCTTTAGCCTGACATTGCGCACCGTGTTCTGGTCGATTCTGGTCGCCGTGCCGCTGCCGGTATTGTGGGCCGCGCTGGGCTTTGGTTTGCAGCACGCCTGGCCTTATCCGTTTGCCGTTGCGATTGGAGATGGCATCACCGCCACGCTGCCGCTGCTGTGGGCCTTTATGATCAGTGCTGCTTTTGCGCGTCATGATGGGCTATTTGTGGTGCACTTCCGCTGGCCGCAGGCGCGGGTAGCGCGTGCTATGCGTTACTACTCTCTGACGGTTGGCCTGATTGTGCCGCTGATCATGCTGCTGATTGCCTTTGCCAATCTCGACGATCCGCAGTTCTCCGGCACGCTCGGTCGCCTGTGCTTCATTTTGATTTGCGGTGCGTTAAGTATTGTTACCGTCAGCCTCAAACGTGCAGGCATTCCGCTGTATCTGGATAAAGAGGGCAACGGCGACAACTTCGTTAACCGCATTCTGTGGAACCTGATGATTGCCATCCCTCTGGTGGCGGCGTTGGCTTCCTGCATCGGCTATCTGGCGACGGCGCAGGCGCTGCTGGCGCGCCTGGAAACCTCGGTAGGCATTTGGTTCTTCCTGCTGGTGATTTACCACATTATCCGCCGCTGGATGCTGATCCAACGCCGTCGCATCGCCTTTGATCGTGCCCGCCAACGCCGTGCCGATATGCTGGCGAACCGCGCGCGCAGTGAAGAAGAGAAAGAGCAACAGACTCCCGCCAACGCCGATACGATTGAGATCGATGAACCGAGCCTGGATCTGGATGAGATCAGTGCGCAGTCGTTGCGTCTGGTGCGCTCTATTCTCACGTTGATCGCACTGGTATCGGTGATTGTACTGTGGTCAGAAATTCACTCGGCCTTTAGTTTCCTCGACAACATCCCACTGTGGGATGCCAGCACCACGGTGCAGGGCGTAGAGAGCGTGCAGCCGATTACGTTGGGCGCGGTGCTGATTGCCATCCTGGTGTTCATTATCACCACTCAGCTGGTGCGTAATATGCCTGCCCTGCTGGAACTGGCGTTACTGCAACACATCAGCCTGTCACCTGGCACCGGTTATGCCATCACTACCCTGACCAAGTACGTGCTGATGCTGATTGGCGGATTAGTCGGCTTCTCGATTATTGGCGTTGAGTGGGCAAAACTGCAGTGGCTGGTGGCGGCGTTAGGTCTGGGGTTGGGCTTTGGTATGCAGGAGATCTTCGCCAACTTTATTTCTGGTCTGATTATCCTGTTCGAAAAGCCAATTCGTATCGGCGATACCGTTACCATTCGCGATCTGACCGGCAGCATTACCCGCATCAATACCCGCGCTACGACGATTACCGATTGGGACCGTAAAGAGATCATCGTGCCGAACAAGGCCTTTATCACTGAGCAGTTCGTTAACTGGTCGTTGTCGGATTCTGTCACGCGTGTGGTGCTGACCATTCCGGCTCCGGCTCATGTTAACAGTGATGAAGTCACCAACATTCTCAAGCAGGCGGCCGAGCGCTGTACCTACGTGCTGGATATGCCCGCACCGGATGTGTTCCTGGTGGATTTACAGCAAGGCATTCAGCTGTTTGAATTGCGTGTGCACGCGGCTGAGATGGGCCACCGCATGCCGCTGCGTCATGAGTTGCATCAGTTGATTCTGCGCGGCTTTGAAGAGCACGGTATTGAGATGCCGTTCCCACCATTCCAGGTGCGTATGGAAACGCTGGGACGTAAAACACCGGCCAGCAATGGCTCACCGTCCAGCCAGACCTTTAAATCTGGCGGCTTATAAATGACAACGCCCGGCAATCACCGGGCGTTGTTTTTCTGCTGAGCGTTACTTCACAAACTCTACGCCCTGCGCGATATCTTTCTTCAGCGTTTCCAGCATACCGTTAAGCGCCTGCTGTTCAAACGCACTCAAAGAACCCAACGGGCGACGTTCCACAATACCGTTCTTGCCGATAAGCAGCGGCTGAGAGAAGAAGCGCGCATACTCACCGTCCCCTTCAACATAAGCGCATTCGACCACGTTTGCTTCGCCCTGCAGCGCACGCACCAGTGAGAGACCAAAGCGCGCAGCAGCCTGCCCCATGGATAAGGTCGCCGATCCACCACCGGCTTTCGCTTCCACCACTTCGGTGCCGGCGTTTTGAATACGCTTAGTGAGGTCAGCCACTTCCTGTTCGCTGAAGCTGATGCCTTTAACCTGCGACAACAGCGGCAAAATTGTCACGCCCGAGTGCCCCCCCACCACCGGGACCTCAATCTCGGTAGGCTGCTTGCCTTTCAACGCGGCAACAAAGGTGTTGGCGCGGATAATGTCGAGGGTTGAGACACCAAACAGGCGGTTCTTGTCATACACGCCGGCTTTCTTCAACACTTCAGCCGCAATCGCCACCGTGGTGTTAACCGGATTAGTGATCACGCCAATCAGCGCTTTCGGCGCGGTGCTGGCAACCTGCTCGATCAGGTTACGCACAATGCCCGCGTTAACGTTAAACAAGTCGGCGCGATCCATGCCGGGTTTACGTGCCACACCCGCAGAAATCAGCACAATATCGGCGCCCTGCAGCGCAGGTGTCGCGTCTTCGCCACTAAATCCTTCCACCTTCACTGAGGTAGGAATATGGCTGAGATCAACCGCCACCCCGGGCGTGACCGGGGCGATATCATAAAGTGAGAGAGCGGAACCTGCGGGTAATTGAGTCTTGAGCAGCAGTGCGAGCGCCTGGCCAATACCACCGGCTGCACCGAGAACGGCAACTTTCATCCTGAACTCCTTATGAAGGTGGGGCAGAGATATGCCGAAAATCCATCAGGTTACGAGTTTAATCAACTTCTCAGGCGATAGCGACAAACCTGTCGCGCAATAACATGACGCCGCAATCGGCTCCCGAGACATCTCCACTTCAGAAGTCGCCTGAATGATACAATCGCAGCCAGAAGACAATGGACGGCAATGATCATCGATATAGTTGTTACCACTTCAATACTATAACAACATTGCAACCTTCGCTTTGCGCGTCAGCCCGCGATTTTGGCGCAACACAAAACTCTGCTATGATGCCTGTCCGCAGTTGATTAGCGCGATTCTCTCACTACGCTTATTGCATAAAAATTCATCTAAATGCATAATAATTTATCTGCCGCTGGCCTGTTGCCTGCTGCACCCCTCTTTTATTGGTAGCTTATGCGAAACCCATCAAAACAAGACGACTTGATCAAAGCGTTCAAAGCGTTATTAAAAGAAGAAAAATTCAGCTCTCAGGGCGAAATCGTACTGGCGCTGCAGGAAGACGGCTTCGAGAACATCAATCAGTCAAAAGTTTCTCGTATGCTGACCAAGTTTGGTGCCGTACGCACCCGCAATGCCAAAATGGAAATGGTTTATTGTTTGCCAGCCGAACTGGGCGTGCCGACCACCACCAGCCCATTGAAGAACCTGGTGCTGGATATCGATTACAACGATGCCTTAGTGGTGATTCACACCAGCCCGGGTGCTGCGCAGCTGATTGCACGCCTGCTGGATTCACTCGGTAAAGCGGAAGGCATTCTCGGGACTATCGCGGGGGATGACACCATCTTTATTACCCCTGCACGTAGCTTCTCCGTAAAACAGCTGTACGATGCCGTACTGGTTTTATTCGAACAGGAACTATAAAACCCTGGTCTTAACCGGCAGATCATCTGCCGGTAACATCCTTCCTGATGACCCGTTACCCGCCACGCTTGTTACAAAATCCTTTTTTAATAATAAGTTATCGATATAGCTGCCGGTTCTGCATCCGCCGAAATATTGGTACGACCTTTTCCCCTGCTTAACCATTCGCGCTATTTTACACTGCTTTACATATTGTGCTCAGTGGTTATAGCTTCTTATGGCGTATCAGCCAGCGGGATCAACCATGATCTTTCGCACGAAAAGATAATTTGATGCAGATCATTGTTTTTACGAATAAATAACAGTCAATGGTTAATGATTGACCGGTTTTAATAACTTCCAGTTCTAAAAAGGTGCCATAAGGATAAAGAATAACAACCAAACATTATTAGCCAGATATTAATTTCATGGGTGATTAGATCTATACTTGTTTTCGTGATGCAAATCACACGAAAGAAAAAGATAAAAACAGAAGACGAGGAAAAATACCATGAACGTTAAAACTACTATCGCAACCCTGAGTGTTCTATCTGCCCTGTCATTTGGTGCTTTTGCAGCAGATTCTATCAATGCCCAACAGGCAGCGAATCTGCAACCTGTCGGCACCATTAGTGTGAGCGGCGTGGGCGGTTCTCCGATGGATATCCATGAGCAGCTGAATGCTAAAGCCGATCAGGAAGGTGCTAAAGCCTACCGTGTGATCGAAGCGAATACCGGCGACAGCTATCACGCCACCGCTGAGCTTTATAAATAAGTTGACTGAACAAGACGCAGTGTGAACGGCAACCCGTTTGAGACGCATTTGCCTCTCAGGTTGCCAAACCCCATTTCAGGAGAGTGAATCATGAAAACCAAATTAGCTATCGCCATCGTAGGTCTGGCTTCCGTATTGTCCTTCGGTGCCAGTGCCGCCAGCCTGGTTTCTAACGAACAAGCCGAACAACTGCAACCGCTGAATCAAACCATCAGCGTGAGCGGTGTTGACGGTGATCAGACCAACGTCCGTCAGGAACTGTCGCAGAAAGCCGATGCTCAGGGTGCCAGCCATTACCGCATCATTGAGAATAATCGTGGCGACACCTTCCACGTGACTGCAGAACTGTACAAATAAGAATACATCGAACGTCGGGCGCCTGAACGGCGCCAGACAATTGATCGACGACCCGCCTCACCCACTTTTTGCCGCAGGTTGTTGATTACAACGAGGAGAAAAAATCATGAAAATCAAAGCAACCATCGCAGCCGCCAGCCTTCTTTCCCTGTTTGCCTTTGGTGCATCAGCAGCACAACTGGTAACTGATGAGCAGGCGCAAAATCTGCAACCTACCGGCAGCACTATCACCATCAGCGGTACCGGCGGTTCGCCAATGGATTATCGTTCTGAGCTTTCTCAGAAAGCCGATGCACAAGGTGCCAGTGCTTATAAAGTGATTGAAGCGAAAACCGGCGACAGCTATCACGTGACCGCCGAGCTGTATAAATAATTCCTCGTCAATTCTGACGAACCCTTTGGCCCCGCTCGCCGGGGCCCTTTTTCGGCTTGTCACTTCACATTAAAGCGGAGCTGGCCTTCCAGCTCCTCTTCTGCTTCATCAAACAGCAGGATTAACGCGCCATACCGGCGTTTCTGCCCTGTCCCCAGATTCACAAACTCAATTTCCAGCGGCAATGGCAACTGCTCCCCAAGTATCGCATCCCAGAGATCATCAAGATCGCTGATGGCCAGATCCGCCAGCGCAAAACGATCGCTGAACTGGCGATAGAAATGGGCTTGATCGACGATTTCGTCAAAATCAAAACGCTCGGTTCTCATCGTGATTCCCTCTTGCAGGCAGGGCCGCCCGTCAGGCAAGCCCACCAATATGCAGCGCTTTCACTTCCAGGTACTCTTCCATTCCTAGCACCGATCCTTCACGTCCCAAACCGGACTCTTTTACACCGCCAAACGGTGCCAGTTCAGTGGATACGGCACACTCATTAATGCCAATCATCCCGGCCTCCAGCGCCGCCGAGACGCGGAACACCCGTTGCAGATTTTGCGTGTAGAAATAGGCGGCTAATCCGTATTCCGTGTTATTGGCGCGCTGAATGACATCGGCTTCATCATCAAAGCGGAAGCAGGCGGCGACCGGACCAAAGGTCTCTTCCTGGGCCAGTTTCATCCCCTCATGCGCCTCGGCAATCACCGTCGGCTGCCAGAAGTTGCCTCCCAGCGGATGACGCTCGCCGCCGATCAGCAACTTACCGCCTTTGCTCAGCGCATCCTTCACGTGCTCTTCCACTTTCTCCAGCGCCGAGCGCTCGATCAGCGGGCCGACAATCACGCCTTCTTCAACGCCATTCCCCACTTTCAGCTTGCCCACGGCATCGGCCAGTTGATTGACGAAACGATCGTAGACCGCGTTGTGCACATAGAAACGGTTCACGCTGACACAAACCTGGCCCGCATTGCGGAATTTGTTGGCTATTGCCCCCTGTACCGCCGCCTCAATATCCGCATCCTCAAACACGATATAAGGTGCATTGCCGCCCAGCTCCATCGAGACTTTCTTCATAGTGTCTGCTGCGTTGCGCATCAGCGTTTTGCCCACGGCGGTCGACCCGGTAAACGAGATTTTACGCACCGCCTGGCTGGCCATAATGGCGTCGCTGATGGCATGGGTATCGCCCGCTACCGCATTTAACACACCATCAGGTACACCGGCTTCTTGTGCCAGAGCCAACAGTGCAAAGGCACACAGCGGCGTATTGTTCGCCGGTTTGATGATGCCGGTACAGCCTGCTGCCAGCGCCGGGCCAAGCTTGCGTGTCAGCATCGCCATCGGGAAATTCCATGGTGTAATAGCCGCCACCACACCAATCGGTTCACGTGTTGCTAAAATGCGTGATCCGGGTTTCGCTGGCGGGATGATTTCGCCGTTGGCACGTTTAGCTTGCTCGGCAAACCATTGAATAAAGCTGGCGGCGTACTCGACTTCGCCTTCGGCTTCTTTCAGGGGTTTGCCCTGCTCGGCCGTCATAAGCTGCCCGAGCCAGCTTTTGTTCTCAATCATCAGTTGATACCAGCGATGAAGGATCTCAGCGCGCTGTTTCGCAGTTTTATCACGCCATGCCGGAAAAGCCTGCTGAGCGGCAGCGATGGCCTGCTCGGTTTCCGCCTTACCCGCTCGGGCGACTTTGGCCAGCACTTCGCCGGTTGCCGGGTTAGTGACGTCAAAGGTGGCACTGGCGTTGTGCCATTGACCCGCAGCGAAATAGCCGGTTTTAAACAGCGCGTGTTGTTGTAGAGAGGTGGACATCATTCTTCTCCTGCTAGTTTGCATCCTGTCAGGAAAGTATAGATGCCAATATCATCGGGTTTTGTGTCAGCGTGGGATCAAAAAGGCCGCTGCAACGTGCAGCGGCCGATTTCAGATTTGGATGAGGGTGTTCTGGTATTTATCCAGCATCAACGATAGCCGTTTCACCGGTTCGGTAACACTCTCCGGTGCCGAATAGTGATGGAGTTTTTCCTGATAAATCTCTAGTTCCTTCAACAAACGCTCAAAGTAGTAGCGCCGCTTGTCATCGCTGGTGGCTGAAATCACGCGATCGGCGGTGTATCGCAACTGGCGGTGATAAGCCGAAAGCTCCGCGTTAACCGGGACTTCAGCATTACGCAGTCGCTGATGGCCGATAATCAGCGTCAGCGCGATGCGGTATTTGTCGATATCGCCGGGGAACAGATTGAGCAGCAGAAACAGCTGCTGATAGAGCGCGGGCAGATGATTCTCGCGACGGCGCGCCTGATTAGTGGTCAAGGCCGCCACAGCCGCATACATAAAGCGATTCAACAATTTACGGCCGGTACGTGCTTTGGATTTATCGCGAATCAGCAGAATGACCATCATCGCCACAAAGCTGCCGATCCACTGGCCCAACGCGTTATCGAGGAAGACGTTGAACTCAAACTTCATCGGATTATCCAGCACCAGCACATTGATGGTGCCAATCAACGCACCTAACGTACCAATCTGACGTCGTTGCACAAAGATACCGCCGATAAAACCGAGTGCGCCAATCGCGATACACAACAGCAATGCGCTTTGCTGGGTGGCTGGCAGGATATAGATGAAGTAGAGCATGCCGAGTGGCACGGCGAAGGCCATACCGTAGAAGAAGTCTTTCGCCATCATCAGCGGATTCGGCATACGCATCGCCAGCGCGGTGATGACGGCCAGCATCACCATACAGCCACTGCCCGAAGTCCAGCCGGTATAGAGCCAAAACAGAGAACCGAGCGCAGTCGCCACAAAGGTACGCACGCCGTTGATCATCGCATGATGGGTTTCCGCCGAACGTGCCTGAATCACCACTTCGCGCTGCAGGATACTCTCTTCCAGCGTGGTAATGCGGCTGTTACTGCGCACACCATTAATCAGCAGCAGATATTCTGTTGCTGCACCGACCCAGCTTGCCACCGTCATCGGCACGGTTTTATTACTGACACTGATTAAACGACGCATCACCTTCATGCGCTTATGCACGTCATCGACGTTATGAACGTCTTTCTCAATCAGCAGGCGATACTGCGTCGGAATATAATCCGGACGGGCGTTTTGAATCAGGAAGGTTTCCGCTGCTTGCGTAATCAACGTCAGCGACAGCGTATTCAGCATCTGCAACCGGCGGCTGGTATTTTTCCAGCGCGAAGATTCCATCAACAATTGGCTGCGCATGCCGTTGAGTGCCGTGGTGCGACGTACCAGCGCGCTCCAGGTGCGATCCACCTCGTCTTTATCCGCGTGGGCGACACACAGTTGCAGCAGTTTGTAATGCGCCACCAGCAGCGAATCGACTTCGGCATCAATCACTTTTTTGATCGAGCGCGGCGAAAACAACATATCCGCAAGAATCGCACACAGAATGCCAATGACGATTTCACTGCAACGTTCAACGGCAAACTGGGGTGCCAGCGTTAAACCGCCACTGGCATCGGCAGTAATCACGATAATCAGTGCGGTGTAACCCGCCAGTCCCAATGCGTAGGAGTTCTCGACTTTAATCAGCGAAGAGAGCCAGACGCACATCCCCGCCCACAAACAGCACAGCAGCAGCATCACCACCGGTGCACGCACCGTGGCGATCATGATAGTGAGGGCGGCAATACAGCCAATAAACGTACCAATGATGCGCAGAATGCCGCGATAGCGCAGTGCGCCAGAATAGGGATCGCCCCCCGCAGCAAAGGCGGTACCACCGGCCACAATGCCGGCGGTCATCACCGCCCAACGCGGCGTTTCCAGATTAAAGTGAAAGCCAATCATCAGCGCTGCAACCAGCGCAAATGTCAGCTTCACCGGGAAACGCAAAAACTCAATCATAACGCCCTCGCTTAACCAAACTCGCGCAGGCGGTTAAAGAACTGCGTCATCGGCGAGACTTTGGTTTGACGATCTTTATCACCGGTGATCACCACCGTGGCGGTAGTGCCCGCCGGGAAGCGGTTGCCCGGTTGATCGTCAAGATGAATGCGCACCGGTACGCGCTGTGCCAGTCGTACCCATTCGAGGTTGGAATCGATGGTCGCCATGCCTTTGCTGTCCACGCTGCTGCTGCTGTTGGTCACGCCCGCAGCAATGCTGTCCACCGTGCCGCGCAATACGGCATTACTGCCTAGCGGGGTGATTTCGGCGCGGAAGCCCGGACGCACGCCATCCAGTTTGGTCTCTTCCATATAAGCCAGCACATAGAATGAGTGCTGCTGTACCAATGCCACGGCAACGGAACCACGGGTGATGAACTCGCCCTGATAAACGTTCAGGTTTGTGACCCAACCATCTGAAGGCGCTTTGATGGTGGTGCGATCCAGGTCGATCACCGCCAAATCGCGCGTTGCCACCGATTTCGCCAGCTGATGTTCGCTGGTTTGCAGATCGTTATTAGCCTGATCGATGGCTTCACGTGACATGGCACTGGTGCCAAGTTGGTTACGGCGCGCTGCTTCACGACGCTTTTCATTGACCAATGCCTGGTAATATTCGACATCCGCCTGGGCTTCATCCAGCGCTTTCTGGTAGCGCGGGCGATCCACGACAAACAGCGTATCACCCTGTTTCACCAGCTGGTTGTCATGCACCGGCACGTCAGTGATAAGGCCGGTCACGTCCGGCGAGATCGCCACCACATCAGCGGAGAATTTGGCGTCACGCGTCCAGGGCGATTCGGTATAGAACACCCAGGCGCGGAAGATGATCACGATTGCGATGATAACCAGCAGGATTGTAATCGCGTAACGCGCGATTTTTCTTATGAGCGCTTTCACTTAAAAACCTCAGACGAATAGACGGGATACAAGGTAAAACACGCAGCAATACAACGCTGTGTTAAAAAGTGCCGGATGCCACACCAGGTCATAAATTCCGCTGGGCGTCAGCACGCGTTTCACCAGCCAGAACAGCGCCAGAGAAACCAGTAGTTCAATGAAGATGGGCGGAAAACTCAGCCCGAATACGACAAATACCGGAAGCACACTCATTACGGTTCCTTAGTTCGACCTTGCCGGATTGCACCGATACCTGCCCTCATGCCGTATGGCACGTCGGGTTGAGAATCAGGGGATGATTGGGAGACTGATGGCAACATTCAGGCCGCGTTGAGCTAATGATAGCGTATCATCGTGTAAACACAGCCGTGTTAAGGTGCGGTGAACAGACCCAGCGTGCGTATAGTAACGCGCATGACTATACGTTTTCTACATATTGTGAGCTAAATCACTTTTTAGCCAGAGTAAACAATGGAACGACTTAAAGGCATGTCCATTTTCGCCAAAGTGGTTGAATTAGGTTCTTTTACCGCCGCGGCACGTCAGCTTCATCTTAGCGTTTCGTCAATCAGCCAAATTGTCGCCAAACTGGAAGATGAGTTGCAGGTCAAATTGTTAAATCGCAGTACGCGCAGTATTGGTCTGACCGAAGCAGGTAAGATCTACTATCAGGGTTGCCGCCGCATGCTGGCTGAAGCGTCTCAGGTGCACGAACAGCTTTATGCCTTTAACAATACGCCGATCGGTATTCTGCGCATCGGCTGCTCCTCCACCATGGCGCAAAACGTGTTGTCTGCAATGACCAGCGATATGCTGCGTGAATATCCTGGTTTGAGCGTCAATCTGGTTACCGGCATTCCCGCGCCAGATTTGATCGCTAACGGCTTGGATCTCGTGGTCCGCGTAGGCGCGTTGCAAGATTCAAACCTGTTCTCACGCCGACTGGGCGCAATGCCGATGGTGGTCTGTGCCGCAAAAAGTTATCTGGCACAGCATGGCACGCCAGACAAACCGGGTGAAATCGATAATTTTTCATGGCTGGAGTACAGCGTTCGCCCGGATAACACCTTTGAACTGGTCGCACCGGAAGGCTTGGTAACGCGATTGACGCCGCAGGGTCGCTTCGTCACCAATGACTCACAGACGCTGATTCGCTGGCTGAAAGCCGGCTGCGGCATCGCCTATGTCCCCCTGATGTGGGTGATTGATGAGATTAACGCCGGGGAGATCGATATTCTGTTCCCGCAATATCACTCAGAACCGCGCCCGGTGTATGCGCTGTATACCGAGAAGGACAAAATGCCGTTGAAGGTGCAGGTATGTATCGATTATCTGACCGAGTACTTTAAGCAGGTGGCGCAGCAGTATCAGCAGCATCGTAAGAGCTGATGATTCTCCTAAAGGGGTGAATCTCCGATGGGCGATGCCGCCATTCGGCAGGTACGCCATAGGTAAACTCAGACTGTTCGATAATGAGCAGAGTCCGCCATGTGAATATCTGACTCCACGGCCTTCAGAGTGGGTGCCATGGAGTCATCAGGCTTTGTAGCGTGCGCTATGCATGGGAATATCAGACGCTACGGTCATTCGTCAGGTGCGCATTTATGCGCACCTGGAATGATTATGCAGTACCGCCGACGGTGATTTTATCCAGCTTGAGGGTTGGCTGGCCGACGCCGACCGGCACACTCTGCCCCTCTTTACCGCATACGCCAACGCCTTTATCCAGCGCCAGATCGTTACCGACCATTGAGATCTGCTGCATTGCTTCAATACCCGAACCAATCAGCGTTGCACCTTTCACCGGCGTGGTCACTTTGCCGTTTTCAATCAGATAGGCTTCCGAGGTTGAGAAGACAAACTTGCCGGAGGTGATATCCACCTGACCACCACCAAAGTTCGGCGCATAAATCCCATACTCAACGCTGGAAATGATGTCCTGGGGCGTGGATTTTCCAGCCAGCATATAGGTGTTGGTCATACGCGGCATCGGCAGATGCGCATAGGATTCACGACGCCCGTTACCGGTTGGCGGAACACCCATCAGACGCGCATTAAGCTTGTCTTGCATGTAACCTTTCAGCACGCCGTTTTCGATCAATACGTTGTATTGGCCTGGCACGCCTTCATCATCCACCGCCAGTGAGCCGCGCAGGCCTTCGATGGTGCCATCGTCAACCACGGTGCAGAGTTCAGAGGCCACCAGCTGCCCCATTTTTCCGCTGAAGACCGAAGTTTCACGACGATTGAAATCGCCTTCCAGACCATGACCGACGGCTTCATGCAGCAGCACGCCCGGCCAGCCAGCGCCTAACACCACCGGCAATGTGCCCGCAGGCGCGGCAACAGCAGAGAGATTCACCAACGCCAGACGCACCGCTTCACGCGCCCATGCATCGGCACGGACATCACCGTTTTCATCGGCATAGAAGAATTCATAGCCGGTACGCGCCCCGCCGCCGCTAGAGCCACGTTCGCGTTTCCCCTGATCTTCCACCTGTACGCTGATCGACAGACGCACTAGCGGACGGATATCCGCAGCCAGCGTGCCATCAGTCGCCGCCACCAGCACCTGCTCGTACACGCCTGTCAGGCTGGCGTTCACTTCCTGCACGCGCGGATCGGCCGCACGTGCCACGGTATCAACACGATGCAGCAGTGCAATTTTGTCTTCGCGCGTCAGGCTGTCCAGCGGATTCACCGGCGCATACAGCGAACGGTTGATCACCGCTGAAAGCGTATGCGCTTTGCCATTGCCCTGCTCACGCACAATACTGCGCGCGGCTTCAGAAGACTGACGCAGGGCGTTCAGGGTGATTTGGTCTGCGTAAGCGAAACCGGTTTTCTCACCACTGATAGCACGCACACCGACACCCTGGTCGATATGGTAAGAACCATCTTTAATGATTTTGTCTTCCAGCACCCAGGATTCATGGAAACTGGACTGGAAGTAGAGATCGGCATAATCCAGACGACGTTCTGAAAGCTGCCCTAACAGGGAAAAAAGGTCCTGCTGATTAATGCTGTTCGCAGCTAGTAACTGCTCACTTACCAGATTCAGAGTCATCGTTTCTCACTCATTATGTGCTCGGATAGTCATAGCCTGCGGCAATTCCCCGACGGCGTCAAATTCACTTCTTGTCGTCTTCGCGCGGTTTGCGCAGCACTTCATTGATTTCCGGTTTATCCAACGGTCCGCTTATGTGATAACGCAGTAGCGAAATCTTATTCCAGAGCGGGCCCAATACTTTACTGGCGGCGAATACGGCGGCCCCGATCACCGGGTTGACCACAAAGGCCGTCGCCACACCCACCGAAGCGGAGATCTCAGGGGCAACGACCGCTTCCATATCAATCTGGCGTTTTGCCAGATCAATCTGCCCCTGCATGGCGATATCCGCCTCAAGGCCATCGACCAGCAGGTTATCCGTGTGCATTACACCGTTTTCGATCCACGCCGTGCCGTTAATTGAATCGAAATAGAAGCCCTCGCTGAAGGTGTCACTAAAATCGAAGCGCAGCTTACGCAGTAAGGCGTCAAAACTCATCAGGCGGAGCAACTGCCCTGCGCGCCCGGTATTCACATCCGCAATCTGGCCTTTGCCAAAATGGGTTTTCAGCGTACCGCTCAACGTTTCCGCGGAAGGCTGCCACGGGGCGGAACGCCAGTGCAGGTCATAATCCACGTTAAACGGTGCGTCACGAAGTGGGGTATTCATCCCAAACCAGTTAACAGCGTCATTGATGTTTTTACCGCTCAGACTGCCTTTTAATGAGGTACGCTGATTGCCCGGCTTGTTGACCCATTCGCCGTTGATCTTCAGCTTCGCACTGCCGGAATCCACGCTACCGTTAGTAAGTGCTAACGTATCTCCCTGCGGCTGTAATCTGGCCTGCATATGTCCAAACTTCTGCCCGCGCAGCCAGCACTCATCACAGTTTAGCTGCATCGCTGGCCAGTTACTGAAGTCGACTGTGCTGCTGTTGCCACCCAACGGCGAGGCGTTGTTTTCGCTGCTGTTCGCCCATTCTGGATTGTAGTAAAGATAGCTAAGGTCGATCTGCCATGGCGCATGCTGTGCGGTTTGCAAACTGCCGCGCGCTTCGCGGCTTTCCAGCTGGAGTTGCGTGTTGCCGGTCGGCCCTTGCGTGACGGTGGCATTAACGTCATGCCACTGCTGTCCACCCAGCATAAGTGCCGGTGTCCGCAGAGTCACATCGCCCGGTAACAGCGCGCCGCCCACTTCCGTTTCGCCCTGAGCATTACGCGAACCACTGCTCCCCGCCAGTAGCCCCATCCAGGCTTCACCCTCCAACGGTGGTAAATTGAGTTCCATCCCGCGTTTCTCTGGCAGCTTCGGCGTGCTTTTCGCATCGTTGAGCCAGATGCCGCGATCCACGCGCAGCTGGGGTTCGAGAATCCAGCGGCTGTTAAAACGGTTGTGCTCACGCACGCTGCCGCTTAGCGTGAATCCTTTCAGGTCACCGGTGGCGTTGATGGCGATGGGCATCGCTTCGCCCGCCTGCTTATCCAGTGGCGCAGGTAAGTGACTGCTTACTGTTTTGCCCTCACCCTGCAAATCGACTTTATAGGTCGCACCACCATTGTGTGGCAGCGTGATGTCAACATTGCCCTGCCACGGCAAACTGCCGCTCAACTGACTGCTGACACTGGCCGGCAATACTTTCAGTTTCGACGGCTGCCAGTCGCCCAATAACTTCACGTTGACGCCAAAGTTGTCAGGATTCTCAGTGGTAGAAAAACGGACGCCGGTGGGCTGACCGAACCAGTTAGCCTGCATCTCTTCACTTTCGAGATTGCCGTTGTTGTAGCGGAAGCGCCCGGTGAGATTTTCCAGCGTGGTGTTTAACGGCTTGATGTGCAGGCTGTTATTGTTCATCACCACATTCCCGCTGGCATGCACCAATTCACCATCCAGCGGAATATCGAGATTCAATGAACCGCGCACATTGCCACCGATTTGCAGCTGCTGCAGTGCCGCGCCCAACGTCGATTTCAAAGGCGTCTGTTCGAAGTAATCGGCAATCTGCTTGCCCTGACCGCTAAGATCGCCATTGATGATCAACTTCTCTTTGAGATAATCCGGGATCACCGCGCTGACGTTCCGTGCATCCACTTCCCCCAATTTGGTTTTCTCGGCTTTCATCCACAGGCCGTCGTTAACAAAATCGAGGTCGATATCGAGGTTTTCCAGCGCTGGCCAACCGGGCTGGAACTGGAAAGTGGATTGACGCAGCGGCACCCACACTTCAAACATGCCGTCATTGTGCTTAAACGGGAACAGGCTGGGATTACCAGCGAACAACAGCGTGGCATTGTCCACTTTCCCGCCTTTGATCGACTCGCTGAGGAAATGGGTCAGATCATGGCCCATTAGCGGTTCCGGGAAGTAGCGCCAGGCATCACCCGCATCGGTGACGCGAATGCCCGCCAGAATATCCAGCTGTGGCGCTTTGCCAACATTTTGCTGATAGCGGAAATCACCACGCGCCCACAGGGAACGTGCCTGAACATCAAGATTCTGACCGTCCAGCGTCAGGCCGCTGGCATCGCGCTGCCAGTTCAGCTTGCCAGTGATCTGTTGAATTTGCAGTGGCGCCTGGAACATGTCGCCATAAGGCACTTCCGCTTGTCCCATCGCCACATCTAACCGACCGTTACTCACGCTGCCGCTGGCGGTACCGTTGAGATTGCTGATCCCCGGCAACAGCTCCCAATGCTGCCACGCCAGGTTGCGCCATTTGGCTTGCAGGCGGGTTTGTTCGGGCTGATTGAGCGGAATATCCAGCGCGAGCGCATCGATGTTGCCGCGCGGCTGCAATGCACGCCAGTTATCCAGTAACGCAGGGGACAAGGGTTTGAACAGCGGCACCAACGGTGCCAGACGCTCCAGGTCCAGTTGGGTGGCACGGACGCGCACTTCCGCACCACTGTTAGCGCCCAGCATCTGCTGATCTTCGGGCTTCCACAGAAGTGAGAAGTGCCCCGGCGCCCAGGCGATGCCATCAGTGCTGAGTCGGGTTTGCGGGACGGACAAACTCCAGCCATTTTGGAAACGCGCCAGATGCGCGGTTAAGCCATCGACCTGCAGCTGGTGATCGCCCTGTTCGCCGCGCCAGCGTGCACCGCCTTTACTGAGCAACAGGTCACCGGCGTAGACATCGCCATCACGCAGATTCACCCACGCTGCAAGGCTGAAGCGGGCACTTTCGAGGCTGGTATTGTCACGCAGCCACGGACCGATCCACGGGCGCACATCGACGTCATCCGCTTGCATCCAGATGCGGCCATCGTTGAGTAATCCGTTGGTATCGTTGAGATCGAGTCGCACCTGCACCACACCGTGCTGCCCCGTAAAGCTGGAGAGATTAACTTCCCCTTCCGCCCGGTGACGCGTGCTTTCGTTGAGCCAGGTCAGACGCGGGATCGCCAGTTCAGCGTGCTGGCCAGAGGGCGTGAGAAAACGGATACTGCTATCACGCAGATCAAAGTGGTCAAACTGTCGCAGAAACAGATCGTTGATTTGCGCCGGCTTAAAGCTGTTTTTTTGTTGATCGCTGGTGAGCAGCGGATGATTGGTTTCGAGACGCAGTTGCCAGAAGGTCAGATCGCGGAACTGCCAGCGCCAGTGCAGCAGCGATTGCCAGACGTTAAGCGCCAGATTTACACGGCCAATGGTGAGTTTGCCATCTTCCGGCATCACAACGTTGAGATTGCGCACCTGCAGGGTTGGGCCGAAGTTCTCCCATTTACCCTGCAGCTCGCTGGCATCCACCGTCACTCCGCTGACGCGTGAAATCGTCTGCAGTATGTCGCTGCGATAGCTGTTGAGATGCGGCATCACGAGGCGCAACCCGCTGACTAGCAGCGCCACAATAACGATGATTGCGGCGAGCAGCAGTAACAAAATCCTCGGCAACCGCCTCACGCACCTCTCCTTGCTTCCCGTTGAATAACGGCGTTCAGCATCACGACTTACATCATGACAACGTCAAACTGCTCCTGAGTATAGAGCGGCTCAACATGAACTTTAACCTGCTTACCGACAAAGATTTCCACTTCAGCCAGCGCATGTGACTCTTCGCTTTTTAACGCCTCGCCCACTGCCGGGGAAACATAAACGAGGAAGCGATCGGAATCATAAGCATGATGCACACGCACGATTTCGCGCATGATTTCGTAGCAGACCGTTTCCACCGTTTTCAGCGTGCCGCGCCCTTTGCACACCGGGCAATCGGCACAGAGCACATGTTCAATACTTTCCCGCGTGCGTTTACGCGTCATCTCCACCAGACCGAGCGCCGAAAAGCCGTTGATACCGGTTTTCACCCGATCTTTGCTCAGTGCACTTTCCAGCGAATGCAGTACGCGGCGACGATGGTCGTCATTACTCATGTCGATAAAATCGATGATGATAATGCCGCCCAAATTGCGCAGACGCAGCTGGCGAGCAATCGCCTGCGTGGCTTCAATGTTGGTGTTGAAGATGGTTTCGTCGAGATTACGATGCCCAACAAATGCACCGGTATTGATATCGACGGTGGTCATGGCTTCGGTTTGATCGATGATCAGATAGCCGCCCGACTTGAGTTCAACCTTGCGCTCCAGTGAGCGCTGGATTTCATTCTCAACATCAAACAGATCGAAGATTGGCTGTTTGCCGCTGTACAGCTCCAGCTTGCTAGCCATTTCCGGGATATATTCGCCGGTAAATTCCACCAGCAGATCGCAGGTCAGACGTGAATCAACGCGAATGCGATCCAGCGCTGCGCCGGCAAAGTCGCGCAACACGCGCTGTGCCAACGCTAACTCGCCGTACAGCAGACAGCGCGTCTGGTTACGTTTCTTACGCTCGCTGACTTTGGTCCAGAGACGCTTGAGGAACGCGGCATCCTGCGCCAGGTCTTCCTCGCAGATGCCTTCAGCAGCAGTACGAATAATGAAGCCGCCGAGGTCGTCGCAGTAGGCGGAAACGACCGCTTTCAAGCGATCACGCTCCGCTTCGCTTTCAATACGCTGGGAAACACCCACATGCGATGCGCCTGGCATAAACACCAGATAACGTGAAGGCAGCGTAATATCGGTGGTCAGGCGCGCGCCTTTGGTGCCGAGCGGATCTTTCACCACCTGTACCACTAAATCCTGGCCGGGACGCACCAACTCGCTAATATCGCGTACGACGAAGTTTTTCTTCTCATCACCCGCCACGCATTCGGTGTGCGGCATGATATCAGAAGCGTGCAGAAAGGCGGCTTTATCCATGCCAATATCAACAAACGCGGCCTGCATGCCGGGCAAAACGCGGCTAATGCGACCTTTATAGATATTCCCTACGATACCGCGCCGTGCTTCGCGCTCGATGTGAATTTCCTGCAGAATGCCGCCATCAATATAGGCAACACGGGTTTCAGAAGGTGTAACGTTAACCAGCAGCTCAGCCGTCATCTTGTCCCCTTAACGCACGCAGTGACTGAAAGTGGCTCAGCAACTCATTGGTTTCAACCAGCGGTAATCCCACTACGGCGTGATAGCTTCCATTAATCTTGCGGACAAAGTTGCCGCCCAGACCCTGTATTCCGTACGCGCCGGCTTTGTCCATCGGCTCGCCGCTGGCAATATAGTGCGAGATTTCTTCTGCCGTGATATTGCGGAATGTCACGTCAGTGGTGACAAGACAATCCAGCTCGCGTGCACTGTCAGCCAGCGCGACGGCAGTCATCACCTGATGCGTTTGCCCGGAGAGTTGACTCAGCATCTGCGCTGCGTGTGCTGCATCACGCGGCTTTTCCAGCACGTCATTGTTGAGTACCACGATGGTATCTGCACCCAGCACCGGTAAATCCTGCGGCGCGACTGCCACGCCTGCGCGCGCTTTCTCCAAAGCCAGACGGCGAACATACACTTCCGCCGCTTCCTCTGGCTGGCGCTGCTCTTCAACGTCGGTAACCAGACGCTCAAACTGCAGACCCAGTTGCGTGAGCAGTTCACGTCGACGCGGTGAACCGGATGCGAGATACAGGCTTATCATAGTCTTCCTTACTGAACAGCGAACTGACGGCGAATCTTTCTCATTAATAAGAATAGCCAGGGCCATAGAATGCCGTCGACCACACTGCTCCAGAAGATTTCCGGGCGGAATGAGACGTTGATCACCAGGAATTCAGCCCAGAAAACAATTACATCCACCGCGAGCGACAGCACCATAACCATTAATGCCTGCTGCCACAACGCCAGATTTCGGAATAGCTGAAATTTGAAGGCCACCAGATACGCGATGATGCTGAACGCCAGCGCCCGCACCCCCAGCGTCGAACCGGCCACCAGGTCCATCACGGCCCCTAAAAAGAAGCCTGTACCCACATTAACCCGGTGCGGTAATGCCAGAACCCAGTAAACCAGGATCAACAAAAGCCATGAAGGCCGGAACATGTAGATTTGTTCCGGCCAGGGCATGATTTGCAGAATGAGGGCAATCAGAAAGGACAGCCAGATAACCCATCGGCCCTGGCTGCGATATCGACTCAAGGCTGGCCTCCGCGTGTGTTCGCTGGGATCCCTTGCGAACGACTGCTGTTAGCGGGTGCCGGTGGCCCCATTTGCTGCGTAGGCTGCATCATATCCGGTGCTGGTGGGCCCATTTCGCCCGCTGGCGGCAAGACCTGCGGCATCATCTGCATCAGACGCTCATTCGCCACGCGGTGAACTTCATCGGGTGCCATTGGCATGTCGCCATTCTTATCCGCGCCCCACAACAGCAGCAGGTAACGCAGACGTTGCAGGCCTGCCGTTGGATGCGCCTGAATCACGGTGTAGGCACGTTGGGTATCGACCTTCACGGAAGAGACCACGCCAACCGGGTAGCCTTCAGGGAAACGTCCGCCGAGGCCTGACGTCACCAGCACATCGCCAACACGAATGTCAGTGTTGCCCGGCAGATGTTCCAGCTGCAAGTCTTCGCTGCAGCCGTTACCCGCCGCAATCACGCGAATATCGTTACGTAACACCTGAATCGGCAATGCATGCGAAGCATCACAAATCAGCAGTACGCGGCTGGTCACCTGACCCACAGCCACCACCTGACCCACTACACCTTTATCACTGATCACCGGCTGGCCTTCGTAAACACCGTTTACGCTGCCTTTATCGATAACCACCTGATCGGTATACGGATCGGTGCCGGTTGAAATCACCTGGGTCACCATCTTGTGCTCATCCTGACGCAGCGGCGAGCCGAGCAGCTCACGCAGACGTGCGTTTTCCTGCTTGTATTGCCCCAGCATCAGCAGGTCACTGTTTTTCAGGAAGAGCTCACGGCGCAGCGCTTTGTTTTCCAGCTCGAGCTGCTGGCGTGAAGCCAGCGTTTCTGAGACACCGTCAAGAAGCTGTCGCGGCCCATTGGCCAGAAAGTAAAATGGACTTACCGACGTGTCCAGGTAGTTGCGGATCTGGGAGAAGGAGCTCACGCGACTGTCTGCGATAATAATCGCGATAGCCACAATGACTGCCAGAAAGAGACGCAACTGCAGGGAAGGCCCCCTGCTAAAAATCGGCTTCATAAATTCTGCGTGTTCCTCGACATCAGGGAAGAAGCGCCAGTCTTATGACTAACGCCTCCAGGGCTGGACGCATCTCGCCGTCGTGCGCAGCGTCGATAGGCGCGACTCCCTGCGCAATTTGACCACGGTCTCAGCCGATGAGGATTTACTCCTCGCTGAACAAATCGCCGCCGTGCATGTCGATCATTTCCAACGCTTTACCACCGCCGCGCGCGACGCAGGTCAGCGGATCTTCTGCAACAACCACCGGAATACCGGTTTCTTCCATCAGCAGACGATCCAGATTGCGCAGCAATGCGCCACCACCGGTCAGCACCATGCCGCGCTCGGAGATATCAGAAGCCAGTTCTGGTGGGCACTGTTCCAGCGCGACCATCACTGCACTCACGATACCGGTCAACGGCTCTTGCAGTGCTTCGAGGATTTCATTGGAGTTCAGGGTAAAGCCACGCGGTACACCTTCTGCCAGGTTACGACCACGTACTTCAATTTCGTGTACTTCATCACCCGGATAGGCAGAACCAATGCCGTGCTTGATACGTTCCGCAGTGGCTTCACCAATCAGTGAACCGTAGTTGCGGCGCACATAATTAATGATAGCTTCATCGAAGCGATCACCACCGATACGTACAGAAGAAGAGTAGACCACGCCGTTCAGGGAGATAACGGCCACTTCAGTGGTACCACCACCGATATCCACCACCATCGAACCGGTTGCTTCTGATACCGGCAGGCCTGCACCAATCGCAGCAGCCATCGGCTCTTCAATCAGAAACACTTCGCGCGCGCCTGCACCCTGTGCAGATTCACGGATAGCACGGCGCTCAACCTGAGTGGCGCCAACCGGTACGCAGACCAGCACACGTGGGCTTGGACGCATAAAGCTGTTGCTGTGCACTTGTTTAATGAAGTGCTGGAGCATTTTTTCAGTCACGAAGAAATCGGCGATCACGCCATCTTTCATAGGACGGATGGCCGCGATGTTGCCTGGAGTACGACCCAGCATCTGCTTGGCGTCATGACCTACGGCCGCAACGCTCTTTGGCGAACCGGCACGATCCTGACGAATGGCAACCACGGAAGGCTCGTTCAGCACGATGCCTTGTCCTTTTACGTAAATCAGGGTATTCGCGGTACCCAGGTCAATGGACAAGTCATTGGAAAACATGCCACGAAATTTTTTAAACATACTAAGGGATAATCCTGCAAGCTGGGGGCGGAAAATAAAATCCGCCTACTTTACCAACCACGCGAAGCCGCTACAAGGCGCAAAAACGTTCTGCTTCGGTGAAAAAATACGCTGAATAATTTTTTGGGCCGATTCGCTTATCCCTGGCCGCCGTTAAATAGCGCTAAGCCGCCCTATTAAACGTAAATTCACCCTCAATCACCGGGCGAATTTCGACATAAAATCTAACATTTCCAGCCATCATAAGCGCGGACGTTATCCACCAAAGGGCAGAAAAAGGCCACTCAGCGCCACTTTACTGGCTGAAGACCTAAATTCGATAACGTTGTGAATGTTTTTTCACGTTACTGTTCACCGGCAATGATGGGGCAAAGAAGTCGCCCTGCCCACCTGCCACGCCCAGATTCGCCAGCGTTTGCCACTCCGCGCGCGTGCGCACGCCCGCAGCAAAAACTTGTGTCGAGGTGGATTTGCATACTTCCAGTAAACTTTGCACAAATAACTGGTTTTCAGTACGACGTTCAATATTACGTACCAGCCCCGGATCGAGTTTGATCACTTCGATTGGGAACTGCTTGATATAAGCACTGCTCACCACGGTCATACCCGCCTGATCCACCGCCACACGACAACCAAACGCGGTCAACATTTGGAAAACCGGTACTAAGCGATTGATGTGTTGACAAACATCCGCCTCAGCAAGTTCAAATAAAAAACGTTTTCTTTGCGATTTTGTACATTGCAGCAAAAGCTTTTGCAGCCAGCGCTGGAATGGGCGCTGTAATAAGGAGTCAATATTGACGGGTAAAGCCAGTGTTTCATCAGGCCACACTTCAGAGAGTGCCGCGATTCGCGTCACCAGTTGGCGATCCCAACTGTCGGTCAAACCAAGTTGCAGCACCAGCGGCATATACTCGGCCGACACCACTTCTTTGTCGCCATCGAACACGCGCGCCAGCATTTCACGGTGGTGTACTTTGCCATCCAGCAATACGGCCGGTTTTTGGTAAAGACGTGGGCCGCCGCGATTAAGGGTGTTTTCCAGCAGCGTTCGCCAGCGCACACTACCACGCCCCATGTCTAAGGTATTGCCTTCACCGACTGACCAACTGTTACCGCCCTGCAAAGCGGCACGACGGGTCGCCATCTCGACATTTTCCATCACCTGCGGCACGGTTTTTCCGCTGCGCCACGCACTGATGCCAATGTGGATTAAATCATCGCGATCGACCATACGCATCGGCGGCAATGAGTCGACCGCGTTGATCAACTGATCGGCGATACTGTTGGCCTCTTTGAGCGTGCGGTGCGGCAATAACACAGCAAAATCGCTGCGGAAGTAGCGTGCCAGTAAAGCGCCTGGATAACGCAGAACAAAAGTCGACAGCATATTAATCAGGTCAAACAGATATTCATCCACCAGCGTTTGGCCCAGCGTTTCATGCAGCGTGTCGAGATCGGGCAGACGCACCATCATCACCACACCATGCGTGCCCACATCTTCCTGATCTTCCAACAGCGTGGCTAACTGGTTATCAAAGAACAGGCGGTTATTCAGGCCGGTGCGTGAATCCTGTGCGGCAAACGTACGGATAAGCGTATCAATGCGCAGGCGCTGCTCGCCCGCTTCCTGAAGATCGTTAAGTAAAGTGTCTATGGCGCGACTGGCTTTTGGCGGCCATTCGGCATAATGCCCCACGTAGGGCACGCGCTCACCCGCCAGAATGCGCTCGGAGCGTGCTTCTAAACGCTCCATGTGCTGCCAGCGACGATTGATCCAACGATGCGTCATCACCAATAAAGCGGACATAATGGCCACCACGCTGAGCAGGACAATCAGCGTATAGGCACCGGTAAAGGAGCGGAACCAGGTTTTCGCAGGATCGAGTACCACTACCCGCAGTTCAAGGCCGGGAGAGTGTACCAACGGAAGATCGAACTGGATAAAACGATTCGGCTCATCTTCGAGCATAGGGTTTTCATGGCGAGCGAGTTGAAACACCACGGTATTGCCGTTATGCATCTCAATCTGTTCCGCATTGATCACCGGCATGATGCGCGTCAACCACTGCGTCAGTTCTTGTGGCGATTGCGTTGTCAGCGCTTTATCGACTTCGGTCGCTAGCGTATTGACGCGTGTTTCTACGCGCTGTTGCGACAGCCAGATAAAACTAAAAGCGCAGCCGACCAGCATCAATAACATTGCCAGTAAGCTTAATAATGTAATAAACGCAGAAAACTTAGTTGTTAATCGCATCCCTGTGCCTGTATCACTGCGGTTCTGAACGGTCGCCATCCAACGGCGCCAACCTGCTCATTGGCGTAAACCTGAGCAAAATAGCACAAAACATCGTCTGAATCAGCGCCAGACGCGCATCAAATTAGGCGGTGCGCCATGCTAATCGGCCCTGCGGCGCGAGTATAGCCGCAAAGTGTGATGGCTTGCGTTTCACACGGGCTTTTTCGTCCTATTCTCAACAGAGCGCTTTCGCCAGGAAATTTCATATTTTTCCGGGCAAAGTGGCGTGTCCAGCGTGAGTTGATCATGCTGAGTACCACACCTTTTTCGCCGGAGAATGTCATGAAGCTGAAGCAATACCTTACCGAATCCGACGTGACGCCCGAGAGCATCTTTAATATGCGCCGCCGTCAGGTGTTGAAAGCGCTGGGATTAGGCGCAGCTGCGGCAAGTTTGCCCGGCGCGGCGCAGGCAGATGTGCTGAGCTGGTTCAAAGGCAATGACCGCCCACCTGCCCCCGCAGGTCGCGATCTGCAATTTACCAAACCCGCACAGTGGCAAGCTGATTTGCCCATGACGCCGTTTGACAAGGTTTCCGGCTACAACAACTTTTATGAGTTTGGCCTGGATAAAGCCGATCCTGCCGCCAACGCCGGCACGCTGAAAACCGAACCCTGGCAGTTGCGCATTGAAGGTGAAGTGGCGAAACCGATCACGCTGGATATGGACGACATCTTTAAACGTTTTGCCATGGAACAGCGTATTTATCGCATGCGCTGTGTTGAAGCGTGGTCGATGGTGATCCCCTGGGTGGGCTTCGAGCTGAATAAATTACTCAAATTGGCTGAACCCACCAGCAATGCCCGCTTTGTCGCCTTTCAGACGTTATATGCCCCGGATCAAATGCCTGGGCAGAAAGATCGCTTTATTGGCGGTGGGCTGGATTACCCCTATGTGGAAGGATTACGCCTCGATGAAGCAATGCACCCTCTCACACTATTAAGCACCGGCGTGTACGGTAAAGCGCTGCCACCACAGAATGGCGCCCCGATTCGCCTGACGGTGCCGTGGAAATATGGCTTTAAGGGGATCAAATCGATCGTCAAGATCACGCTGACCCGCGATCAACCACCGACGACATGGAGCCAGATCGCTGCTAATGAATATGGTTTCTACGCCAATGTGAATCCGCACGTTGACCATCCGCGCTGGTCACAGGCGACGGAGCGTTTCATTGGTTCTGGCGGCATTCTCAATGTGGAACGTCAGCCAACGCTGCTGTTTAATGGCTACGCTAAAGAAGTGGCATCGCTCTATCGCGGGCTCGATTTACGGGAGAACTACTGAGTGCGACTGACGTTACGTCATATCACCCTGCTGAAAGTGGTGCTGCATCTGGCTGCCTTCCTGCCCTTCGTCTATTTGTTTATGGCAGCCAGCCAGGGTTGGCTGAGCGCAGACCCAGCCAAAGACATTCAGCATTTTACCGGCAGGATGGCGCTGAAGTTGTTGCTGGCTACGCTGTTGGTCAGCCCTTTAACACGCTACCTTAAGCAACCCTTGCTGATCCGCACCCGCCGCATGCTGGGCGTGTGGTGTTTTGTGTGGGCCTGTTTGCATCTGACAAGCTATTACTTGCTGGAGTTGGGGTACAACCACCTGCAACTGTTGGGTAAAGAGATTGTTTCACGCCCTTATCTGTTACTGGGGATGATCTGCTGGATAGTACTGTTTGCGCTGGCCATCACTTCGTTTCAGCGTGCGCAACGTAAATTGGGTCGTCGCTGGCAAACCCTGCACAACGGCATCTATCTTGTCGCGATCCTCGCACCTATCCACTATCTTTGGTCGGTGAAAGTCTTCTCGCCGCAGCCCTGGATTTATGCGCTGCTGGCTCTGGTGTTGTTAGGCTGGCGTTACAATAAGTTGCGTAATCTTCTGCGTCGATAATCCCCGCACGGTTGTTTTCCTGTCACGAGATCTGTTAAAAGGTGTGGCCTAAGGGCCGCATCCGATCAACTTCGCAGATAAGACCAGTATTTTGCTGCGAATTGCGACGAAACGGATATAATGCCCGGCTTTATTGCAAGCGAAGTCGCCTTTTTCACTCTCAGGAGTGACAAACGGCAGATGTCGCGGTATTTTACGCGATGCCTCACTGATTGCAGGAGATAGCAGCAAGATGGCGCACAAATTTCACATACTGCTTTTGAACGGTCCCAATCTGAATCTGTTGGGAACGCGCGAGCCTGATAAGTATGGTCATACCACGCTGGCGCAAATTGTCGGCGATCTGACGCAACAGGCTGAACAGCACGATGTGAAATTAAGTCATTTGCAATCGAACGCAGAGTTTCAGTTGATTGATCGTATTCACGAGGCCCGTGGCAATGTGAATTACATCATCATCAACCCGGCTGCGTTCACGCATACCAGCGTTGCACTGCGTGATGCCCTGTTGGCGGTCAGCATACCTTTTATCGAGGTGCATCTCTCGAACGTGCATGCACGCGAACCGTTCCGACATCACTCCTATCTTTCTGATGTATCTGCCGGCGTCATCTGTGGACTTGGCGCTGATGGATACTCATGGGCTTTACAAACGGCAGTAAAACGCCTGTCACATTCCAATTAAACAGAGTACGGAACCACACTCATGGATATTCGTAAAATTAAGAAACTGATCGAACTGGTAGAAGAGTCTGGCATCTCCGAGCTGGAAATCTCTGAAGGCGAAGAGTCAGTTCGTATCAGCCGTTCACCTGCGAACGCTGGCTACCCGGTCATGCAACAGGCTTACGCTGCGCCAGTGATGCAGCAGCCTGCGCTGGCGACCGCCGTTGCACCTGCAGCCGCTGCGCCGGCTGAAGCCGCTAAGCCGGAAATCACCGGCCACATCGTGCGTTCTCCGATGGTCGGCACTTTCTACCGTACCCCAAGCCCGGATGCGAAAGCCTTCGTGGAAGTGGGCCAGAAAGTCAACGCAGGCGATACCCTGTGCATCGTTGAAGCGATGAAAATGATGAACCAGATCGAAGCCGACAAATCCGGCGTTGTGAAGGCGATCCTGGTGGAAAGCGGCCAGCCGGTTGAATTTGACGAGCCGCTCGTCGTCATCGAATAACGAGGCGAAGCATGCTGGATAAAATTGTCATTGCTAACCGCGGTGAGATCGCTCTGCGTATTCTCCGCGCGTGTAAAGAATTAGGCATCAAGACCGTTGCGGTTCACTCCACTGCGGACCGCGACCTGAAGCACGTGCTGCTGGCAGACGAAACCGTCTGCATCGGTCCGGCGCAGTCGGTCAAAAGCTACCTGAACATCCCTGCACTGATCTCCGCCGCCGAAATCACCGGCGCCGTGGCGATCCACCCGGGCTACGGCTTCCTCTCTGAGAATGCCGATTTCGCCGAGCAGGTTGAGCGTTCAGGCTTTATTTTCATCGGTCCGAAAGCTGACACCATCCGCCTGATGGGCGACAAAGTGTCCGCGATCACCGCGATGAAAAAAACCGGCGTACCGACCGTGCCAGGTTCTGATGGCTCGCTGACCGATGACATGGATAAAAACCGTGCCATTGCCAAGCGCATCGGTTATCCGGTGATCATCAAAGCCTCCGGCGGCGGCGGCGGTCGTGGTATGCGCGTGGTGCGCAGTGAAAAAGATCTGGAACAATCCATCGGCATGACGAAAGCGGAAGCCAAAGCGGCTTTCAACAACGACATGGTCTACATGGAGAAATTCCTTGAGAACCCACGCCATATCGAAATTCAGGTGATGGCCGACGGCCAGGGCAACGCTATCTATCTGGCGGAACGTGACTGCTCCATGCAGCGTCGCCACCAGAAAGTGGTCGAGGAAGCACCAGCGCCGGGCATCACGCCGGAGCTGCGTCGCTTTATCGGCGAACGCTGTGCGAAAGCCTGTATCGATATCGGCTACCGCGGTGCGGGTACCTTCGAGTTCCTGTACGAAAATGGTGAGTTCTACTTCATCGAGATGAACACCCGTATTCAGGTGGAGCATCCGGTGACCGAGATGATCACCGGCGTGGATTTGATCAAAGAGCAGCTGCGTATTGCTGCCGGTCAGCCGCTGTCAATCAAACAGGAAGACGTGGTGGTACGCGGTCATGCGGTGGAATGCCGTATCAACGCCGAAGACCCGAACACCTTCCTGCCAAGCCCGGGCAAGATCACCCGTTTCCACGCGCCAGGCGGTTTTGGCGTGCGCTGGGAATCGCACATCTATGCCGGCTACAGCGTGCCGCCGTACTACGATTCCATGATCGGCAAACTGATCACCTACGGTGACACCCGTGAAGTGGCCATCGCGCGTATGAAAAATGCGCTGGCGGAACTGATCATCGACGGCATCAAGACCAACGTCGAGCTGCAGATGAAAATCATGTCCGACGAACATTTCCAGCAGGGTGGCACCAACATCCACTATCTGGAGAAAAAACTCGGCCTGCACGAGAAGTAATCGCAGCGCAGAGCAAACAAAGGCCGGTTAATCCGGCCTTTTTCATTTTTGTTACCTTTGAGGTTGCATAATGGATTGGCGTTTTTTACAAGCGAACAAAGAGGCGCGCTGGGCATTTTATCTGACGCTGGCGTATCTCGCCGTCTGGGGCCTCAGCGCCTGGCTAGGCGGCAATGAGAGCGGCATCACCGGATTACCGCACTGGTTTGAGATCTCCTGCATTTTCGCCCCGCTGCTGTTTATTGTCCTTTGCTGGTTGATGGTTCGCCTGCTGTATCGCGATATGTCGCTGGAGGATCAAGATGGACAGTGAAATCATTCTGCCTCTGTTAGCCTATCTGGTCCTGATCGCCGGATTGTCGGTGTTTGCCATGCGCAAACAGCGACAGGGGAATTTCCTCACTGAATACTTCCTCGGCAGCCGTTCAATGGGTGGCTTTGTGCTGGCCATGACTATTACCTCCACCTACATCAGTGCCAGTTCGTTTATTGGCGGGCCGGGTGCTGCCTATAAATATGGTCTTGGCTGGGTATTGCTGGCGATGATTCAGGTGCCGGCGGTGTGGCTCTCGCTCGGTGTGCTAGGAAAAAAATTTGCCATTCTGGCGCGGCGCTACAATGCGGTGACATTGAATGACATGCTGTATGGCCGCTATGGCAGCACACTGCTGATTTGGCTCTCCAGTATTAGCTTGTTGGTGGCCTTTGTTGGCGCGATGACCGTGCAGTTCATTGGGGGCGCGCGTCTGCTGGAAACGGCAGCAGGTATTCCCTACGACACCGGCCTGCTGATTTTCGGCGGCACTATTGCGTTGTATACCGCGTTTGGCGGCTTCCGTGCCAGCGTACTCAACGATGCGATGCAAGGTCTGGTGATGCTGATCGGCACCTTCCTGCTGCTTTTCGCGGTGATCCATCAGGCAGGCGGACTGGAAACGGCCGTGACCAAGCTGCGCACTATTGATCCACAGCTGGTCTCTCCGGAAGGCGTGGGCAATGTCATCAACCCGACTTTTCTCAGCTCCTTTGCCGTATTGGTGTGCTTTGGCGTGATTGGCTTACCGCACACGGCAGTGCGTTGTATTTCGTATAAAGACAGCAAAGCCATGCATCGCGGCATTATTCTGGGCACCATTGTCGTGGTGATTCTGATGCTCGGCATGCATCTGGCGGGGGCGTTAGGTCGTGCCATTCTGCCGGATCTCACTGTTCCGGATCGCGTGATCCCGACACTGATGATCACCGTGTTGCCGCCAATGGCAGCCGGCGTGTTTCTCGCTGCACCGATGGCAGCGATCATGTCGACGATTAACGCGCAGCTGCTGCAATCCTCCGCTACGCTGATCAAAGATCTCTATTTGCGTATTGCACCACAGCACAGCGAGAATGAATCGCGCTTGCGGATGCTATCCGGCACCATCACTTTCGTGCTGGGCATATTGCTGTTACTGGCGGCATGGAATCCACCGGATATGATTATCTGGCTCAATCTGCTGGCCTTTGGCGGACTGGAAGCCGTGTTCCTCTGGCCGCTGGTATTGGGACTGTATTGGGAGCGTGCTAACTCGACAGGTGCTATCAGCGGCATGGTGGTCGGCGCGGCTTGCTATACCTTGCTCGCCAGCCTGAACATTGAACTATGGGGCTTCCACCCTATCGTTCCCTCATTGACCTTAAGCCTGCTGGCCTTCGTGGTGGGTAATTTGTTTGGCAGCACGCCTGAAGCGCGTCACGCTGCAGTGAAATAAAGAGAAACGCTATGCCTTGGATTCAAATCAAAATTAACAGTACCGGCGAAAATGCCGAGCCGCTCAGCGATGCGCTGATGGACGTGGGCGCCGTCTCGGTGACGTTTCAGGATACCCATGACAACCCGGTTTACGAACCGCTGCCGGGTGAAACACGTTTATGGGGCGATACGGATGTGATTGGTCTGTTCGACGCCGAAACCGAGATGGACGATGTGGTGGCAGAGCTGAGTCAACATCCGTTGCTGGGATCGCATTTCCATCACAAGATCGAGCAGATCGAGGATAAAGACTGGGAACGTGAATGGATGGATAACTTCCACCCGATGCGTTTCGGTGAACGTTTGTGGATCTGCCCGAGCTGGCGGGACGTGCCGGATCCGAATGCCGTCAACGTGATGCTGGATCCGGGCCTGGCGTTTGGTACCGGCACCCACCCGACCACTTCGCTCTGTCTCACATGGCTTGATGGGCTCGATCTGCAAGGCAAAACCGTGATCGACTTTGGCTGTGGATCCGGCATCCTCGCTATAGCCGCCCTCAAACTGGGCGCGTCGCAGGCTATCGGGATTGATATTGATCCACAGGCTATTCAGGCCAGCCGTGACAATGCGGAGCGCAATGGCGTTTCTGATCGTCTGTCGCTCTATCTGCCGCATCAACAACCTGAAAACCTGCAAGCTGATGTCGTTGTCGCCAATATCCTCGCAGGCCCGTTACGTGAACTGGCGCCGCTAATTAGCGTATTGCCAAAAGCGGGCGGACATCTGGGATTGTCGGGCGTATTAGCCAGCCAGGCCGAAGGGGTGTGCGAAGCCTATGTTGAGCGCTTCGAACTTGATCCGGTGGCTGAAAAAGAGGAGTGGTGCCGTATTACCGGCATACGTCGATAGCTCACGACTATCCTTTATGCCAGCCGCTTAATGGCTGGCATACATTCCTTCAAAGCCGCTCATTATCGTCCTAAAGTGCAAGCCTTGTCTGGTTCTCCCCCATCTAAAGCATTTCGTATGGCCTTCTTCCGCTCGCTAAGTATTATCGACTGCACGCCGCTGGTCGGTATCCTTTTAATCGAGAAACAGAGTGAAAAAGTTCGTTATCCTGAACATGATGCTGGCGTTCAGCGTCAATACCTACGCCGCTTCTGCTGCACCACATTGGAGTTACTCGGGTGAAACTGGCCCAGAGCATTGGGGCGAACTCTCGCCTGATTTTAAAACCTGCCAAATCGGTAAGTTCCAATCGCCCATTGATATTCGTCACACCATTGAAGGCAAACTGCCGCCGCTTAAGCTGAACTTTAATACCGCAGCAGAAAAGATGGTCAATAATGGCCATACCATTCAGGTGAATGTGGATGATGAAGATGAATTCGCATTAGATGGCGATATCTTTAAGCTGAAGCAATACCACTTCCACACCCCAAGTGAGAACCAAATTGAAGGTCGCGCTTACCCACTTGAAGCACATTTCGTCCATGCGAATGCACAGGGTGAGCTGGCGGTTATTGGTGTGATGTTTGAGTTAGGTGAAGAAAACACTGCGTTGAATCCAATCATTGCTGCGATGCCCAAACAGGTTAATCATGAAGTAGTAGTGAAACAGCGCGTGGATATGGAACCGCTTTTCCCTAAGGATCGCCACTATTATCGTTTTAGCGGATCACTGACCACGCCTCCATGCACCGAAGGTTTGCGCTGGTTAGTTATGAAGAACACCGTTACGCTTTCACAAGCGCAGCTAGATGTTTTCCAGCAGGCGTTGAAAGACGTTAACAACCGTCCACTTCAGCCGTTGCATGGGCGATTGATTGTAGAATGATTAGCAGCTCATAGAATGAGCAAAATAAGCACAATTAATAATCACATCACCGTCATTTCTTTGGCTAATTGCAAGATGTGGCGGTTTTTATATTGTGATTTCGCGCATGTTTTGAGAAATATCTTTGCACACAATTTAATCTGATATTTTTAATTATCTGATTTATAAACAATATAACCTTATCACCTCACTATCAGGCAGAGTTTTCCAAACTTGAATGGCGAATTGTTCAAAGTTTGGCCTTTCATCTTCCTTAAAAAATGCGTAATATACGCCGCCTTGCGAACAGTTAGGGTCACTTCTTTTTCATGCGCATTGGACACCATCAGCTACGTAATCGACTCATCGCTGCACCTATGGCTGGCGTTACCGACAAGCCATTTCGCACCTTGTGTTACGAGAACGGCGCGGGTATGACTGTCTCCGAGATGCTGTCATCAAACCCAGAAGTTTGGGCCAGTGATAAATCCCGTTTGCGTATGGTGCATAGTGACGAGCCTGGAATCCGTGCCGTGCAAATTGCCGGTTGCGATCCTGATGAGATGGCTGCTGCCGCGCGCATAAATGTGGCGTCTGGCGCGCAGGTTATTGATATCAACATGGGCTGCCCGGCTAAGAAAGTGAATCGTAAGATGGCTGGCTCAGCACTGCTGCAGCATCCGTCACTGGTGGAGTCCATCCTCCGTGCGGTAGTGAATGCGGTTGATGTACCGGTTACGCTGAAGATTCGCACCGGCTGGGACAAAGAAAATCGTAATTGTGTAGAGATTGCCCAATTGGCTGAACGCTGTGGCATTCAGGCTCTCACCATTCATGGCCGCACGCGCGCCTGTTTGTTTGAGGGGCACGCTGAATACGACAGCATTCGGACAGTTAAGCAGAGCGTTTCCATTCCGATTATCGCGAATGGTGACATTACTGACCCGCATAAAGCCAGAGCGGTGCTCGACTATACCGGAGCCGATGCTCTGATGGTTGGTCGCGCTGCTCAGGGAAGACCGTGGATCTTCCGGGAAATCCAGCATTATCTGGACACAGGGGAGCTGCTGGCACCGAAGCCGCTGGCTGAAGTGAAGCAAATGCTGATTGGACATATACGGGAACTGCACGACTTTTATGGTCAGCGCAAGGGATACCGTATTGCTCGTAAACACGTTTCCTGGTATTTGCAGGAAAGTGCTCCTGATGACCAGTTTCGGCGCACATTCAACGCCATAGAGGATGCCAGCGAACAGCTGGAGGCGTTGGAGGCATACTTCGAAAATCTTGCGTAAACGAAATAAAGAGCTGAAAGAACTATGTTCGAACAACGCGTAAATTCTGATGTACTGACCGTTTCTACCGTTAACTCACAGGATCAGGTGACGCAAAAGCCACTTCGTGATTCGGTTAAACAGGCACTGAAGAACTATTTTGCTCAACTGAACGGTCAGGATGTAAGTGATCTGTATGAGTTGGTACTGGCTGAAGTTGAACAGCCTCTGTTGGACATGGTGATGCAGTACACCCGTGGCAACCAGACCCGTGCAGCTCTGATGATGGGTATCAACCGTGGTACCCTGCGTAAGAAGCTGAAAAAATACGGCATGAACTAATTCATAACCGTAAATAGTTGAAAAGAAAGGCACTAAATTAAAATTTAGTGCCTTTTTTATTGAGCTGACTACACCACTAACTGGCTTAATGATTGATTGTGCTTTTTGATACCTGAAAAACATTTACCTCACTGGCTGAACATTCTTCACGCGTAGCATCGCTCTGAGTAATCACATCGTAAGATTTGCCGCTTACGTCATGAAAAGTGAAATGATAAACCTGAGTAAAGACGCCATCTTTCCTGGATTCGCTGGCGAGTAATTTCACAACAGTTTTAGGTTCATCAAGCTGGCCAACATCAACAACTTTTTCATTCTTGAGCCAGACTTCTGCCATATTCATCGGCCATGAATGACAGTCAGGCATAGCAGCAAAGGCTGAAGATGAAAAAATTATACCTGCAAAAATCAGAGTTCTTTTCATTGCACAACCTCAACCTGACGATCCCCGCTGGACCATATTTTATGTCTAATATTCAATGGCATGACAATACATCCATTCGAAGCACCACCGGGATGGGCCACACTGTCACCATGAATCAGGAACCCGGCACGGCCATACATCACGTTTGAAGGCGCGGGTTGCAGACGCATCGAATAGTTGCCGGTGTGGGGGTGATGGAATGGGTGTCAGGTAATCGTGTACTTCCCACGCGGCAGAGGACCCGTATCAGGAGTTGATTGCATGCCAGGGTTGTTCTTGCCGGCTCCCAAACCTGCATACCCTGTCGCCACGAGTACTCCGTTACGGGACAGTTGACCTGTACTCTGTTGGAAAACCCAGCTCATAAAATCTAACATCCTTTACAATCAATGAGTTTGGTTAGCCACATTAGTACAAAATGCAGGAAAATAAAATTTAGTGGCTTCAGGGTTCATCAAATATTCACCATGTTTTAAAACAACTTTTCCTCATGGTGATCACTTTGCCCTATATGCTTAATTCTGCGCGGATGGAAAAGATAGTTTCCCTGCGTTAGCAACGGATGAAACAATTGTCGCGGATATGGTAACGATAGTTGCAATTGCATCCGTGATATTTTGTCTCTCTTACGCACGTCTTTTGCCCCTTTTTAGCGCCAGCTTTGTGCGTCATAACGCCCGCCATGCCGCTTTCCCAGTGATCCTGCACTGTTTCTACCGTAACCCTGCAAACGCATACATTTTATCCTGAGTGATGGCTCACACTGCTTCCATATAGTGAAACTATTTGCACTATTTGTGATCGCGTCGTCTCGTCATGCAGCCTTTTGGTGCGCGATAGTAGCCAAAATTTCTGGATGCGTCCTTTTATTAAAAGATCTTTCCAGTGAATTCAGGATTCTGCAAACCTGGCATTACCTTTGCAGAGTCGTGGATGGCTAACCGCCACAGACAGAAAAAAGCGCACATTAAAGTGCGTGCAAACATAACAACACACGATCTCGCCACACAGGATGCTTTATGAAAAAGATGATGCTTTCCACCCTGGTCGCTGCAGCCTCGCTGTTCGCCGTTACTCAACAAGCGCACGCAGGCACCACGCTGGATGCCATTAAAAAGAAAGGTTTCGTACAGTGCGGTATCAGCGATGGCCTGCCAGGCTTCTCCTACGCTGATGCCAGCGGCAAATTTACCGGAATCGACGTGGATGTCTGCCGCGCTGCTGCGGCTGCGGTATTTGGTGATGCCAGCAAGGTGAAATACACCCCGCTGACAGCTAAAGAGCGTTTCACTGCGCTCCAGTCTGGTGAAGTGGATATCCTGTCTCGTAATACCACCTGGACCTCTTCACGTGATGGTGGCATGGGCTTCTTGTTCGCTGGTGTGAACTACTATGACGGCATCGGCTTCCTGACCCATAAGAAAGCGGGCCTGAAAAGCGCCAAAGAGCTGGATGGTGCCACCGTCTGTATTCAGGCAGGTACCGATACTGAGCTGAACGTGGCTGACTACTTCAAAGCCAACAAAATGCAGTACACGCCAGTGACCTTCGACCGCTCGGATGAGTCAGCGAAAGCACTCGACAGTGGCCGCTGCGATACCCTCTCTTCTGACCAGTCTCAGCTGTATGCACTGCGTGTGAAACTCGGCAAGCCAGATGATTTCATCGTGCTGCCAGAAGTGATCTCTAAAGAGCCGCTGGGTCCAGTAGTACGTCGTGGTGACGATGATTGGTTCACCATCGTTAAATGGTCTCTTTACGCCATGCTGAACGCAGAAGAAATGGGCGTGAGCTCTAAGAATGTTGATCAGATGGCGGCCAAGCCAACTACTCCGGATATGGCTCACCTGTTGGGTGCAGAAGGTGACTTCGGTAAAGACCTGAAACTTGATAATAAATGGGCTTACAACATCATCAAACAGGTCGGTAACTATCAGGAAGTGTTCGATCGCAACGTGGGTAAAGACAGCGCACTGAAAATCGCGCGTGGCCAGAATGCACTCTGGAACCAGGGCGGCATCCAGTACGCTCCACCAGTACGCTAAGTCTGTTCTGCCAGTCGGGCACCGCACCCTGCGGTGCCCAAGCGTTTTCTTCACTGAGGTTTCAACATGTCACAACGCCCAACCGTAAAGAGGGATTTTTCGTTTGGTAATCCTACGGTTCGCGCCTGGCTTTACCAGATCATCGCGATTGTGGCCGTGCTTGCTGTAGTGGGATATCTGGTCCACAACACAGTAATCAACCTGGCCAACCGCGGCATCACGTCCGGTTTCGGATTTCTTGAGCGCAATGCCGGTTTCGGCATCGTCCAACACCTGATCGATTACACCGAAGGCGATACTTACGCGCGCGTGTTTATGGTGGGGTTGACCAACACCCTGCTGGTTTCCGCACTCTGCATTGTGTTTGCCTCCATCCTGGGCTTCGCCGTGGGGCTCGCACGCCTGTCTGAAAACTGGCTGCTGCGTAAACTCTCGACCATCTACATCGAGACGTTTCGTAATATCCCACCGCTGCTGCAGATCTTCTTCTGGTACTTTGCGGTATTGCGTAACCTGCCAGGGCCACGTCAGGCACTCAATGCGTTTGATCTGGCGTTTGTCAGTAACCGCGGTTTGTATATTCCGTGGCCAGAGTATGCACCTGGCACCTGGCCATTCCTGATTGCGCTGGCACTGGCCATCCTCGGCAGCGTTGCGCTTTTCCGCTTCAACCGTAAGCATCAATTAAAGACCGGCCAGTTACGCCGCACGTGGCCCGCTGCTGCAGGTTTGATTGTGCTGTTACCACTGATTGCACACACATTGTTTGGTGCCGCAACGCATTGGGATGTACCAGAACTGCGCGGATTCAACTTCCGCGGCGGCTTTGTGATGATCCCCGAGCTGGCGGCGCTAACGGTGGCGCTGTCTGTGTATACCTCATCGTTCATTGCGGAAGTGATTCGCTCCGGGATTCAGTCCGTGCCGCACGGTCAGAATGAAGCAGCTCGCTCACTGGGTCTGCCAAATCCTGTCACGATGCGCCAGGTCATCATCCCGCAGGCGATGCGCGTGATCATCCCACCGTTAACCAGCCAGTATCTCAATATCGTGAAGAACTCATCATTGGCGGCGGCCATTGGCTATCCCGATATGGTGTCGTTGTTTGCCGGTACCGTGCTGAACCAAACTGGCCAGGCGATTGAAACTATCGCGATCACCATGGCGGTCTATCTGATCATCAGCCTGCTCATTTCACTGCTGATGAACCTCTACAACCGCAAAATTGCGCTAGTTGAGCGATAAGAGAACGGGATCATTATGTCTGTTACCACACACGATACATCGCCTGCACCCAGCAATCCGTTAGGGAAAGCCTGGCTGTGGGCGCGCAAAAATTTGTTCTCCAGCTGGCTGAATACCCTGCTCACGTTGTTCAGCTTCTGGATTATCTGGAGTGTGATTCCACCGGCGCTGGAGTGGCTGATTTTCCAGGCCAACTGGATTGGCGAAACACGTGCAGACTGCACCAAAGCAGGTGCATGCTGGGTGTTCATCCATGCACGTTTTGGCCAGTTTATGTATGGGCTTTATCCACACGAACTGCGCTGGCGCATTAATCTGGCGTTGGTGATTGGCTTAGTGTCGATCGTTCCCATGTTCATTAAGTCTATGCCACGCCGTGGTCGCTACATTGCCTGCTGGGCGGTGATCTACCCGATCGTTGTCTGGCTGCTGATGTATGGCGGCTATCTGGGGCTGGATCGCGTGGAAACCCGCCAGTGGGGCGGCCTGACGCTAACGCTGATTATTGCCTCAATTGGCATCGCCGGCGCGCTGCCGTTGGGGATTCTGCTGGCGCTGGCTCGACGTTCAAAAATGCCTGTGGTTCGCACCCTGTCAGTCATTTTCATCGAGTTCTGGCGCGGTGTACCCTTGATTACCGTGCTGTTTATGTCATCGGTGATGCTGCCGCTGTTTATGGCTGAGGGCACAACCATCGACAAGCTGGTACGTGCGCTGGTTGGGGTAATTCTCTTCCAGTCCGCTTATGTTGCAGAAGTGGTGCGTGGCGGCCTGCAAGCGCTGCCAAAAGGGCAGACTGAAGCAGCGGAATCACTGGCACTCGGCTACTGGAAAACGCAGATGCTGGTTATTCTGCCGCAGGCACTCAAGCTGACCATCCCCGGATTAGTGAATACCATCATCGCACTGTTTAAAGATACCAGCCTGGTGATCATCATCGGCCTCTTCGATCTCTTCAGTAGCGTGCAGCAAGCCACCGTTGACCCCACCTGGTTGGGTATGTCGACCGAAGGCTATGTGTTTGCTGCCATGGTTTACTGGATTTTCTGTTTTAGCATGTCGCGCTATAGCCAGCATCTGGAGAAGCGCTTCCACACCGGGCGTAAATCGCACTGAGGTTTTACATGACACAAATTATGACTAATGCGGCTGACGCCATGATGATTACGCTCGAAAACGTGAATAAATGGTACGGTCAGTTCCATGTTCTTAAAGATATTAATTTACTGGTGAAACCCCGCGAACGCATTGTTCTTTGCGGGCCTTCTGGCTCCGGGAAATCGACGACTATTCGTTGCATCAATCATTTAGAAGAACATCAACAAGGCCGTATCGTAGTAGATGGCATCCATCTTAACGATGATGTGCGCAATATTGAGCGTGTACGCACCGAAGTCGGCATGGTATTCCAGCATTTCAATCTGTTCCCGCATCTTACTGTGTTGCAAAACTGCACGTTGGCACCGATTTGGGTGCGTAAGATGCCGAAGAAAGAAGCGGAAGAGTTAGCGATGCATTATCTGCAACGCGTGCGTATCGCGGAACATGCCCATAAGTTTCCAGGACAGTTGTCAGGAGGGCAGCAACAACGTGTGGCGATCGCGCGTTCGCTGTGTATGAAACCGAAAATCATGCTGTTCGATGAACCAACCTCAGCACTCGATCCAGAAATGGTGAAAGAGGTTCTCGATACCATGATTGGTCTGGCAGAAGATGGTATGACGATGTTATGCGTGACGCACGAGATGGGCTTTGCGCGTACTGTAGCGGACCGGGTGATCTTTATGGATCGCGGAGAGATCGTTGAGGAAGCGCCACCGCAGGAGTTCTTCGCGAATCCTAAATCAGAACGTACACGCGCCTTCCTTTCTCAAGTTATCCATTGATATTCAATGAGCTACTTAAGCCTCTGCACAATCTGGCAGAGGCTTTTTTATGCCCGTAATATTATTTCGCATTAACTCATTTCGACGTTTTTGGCGAATCTTGAGCCTGGTTGCGAGTTTTAAACATACAAAAAAGCCCTGAACTTTCGTTCAGGGCTTCTGTGTTTGATGCCTGGCAGTTCCCTACTCTCGCATGGGGAGACCCCACACTACCATCGGCGCTACGGCGTTTCACTTCTGAGTTCGGCATGGGGTCAGGTGGGACCACCGCGCTAAAGCCGCCAGGCAAATTCTGTCATTTACCGAACTCACGCTTTAAAACTGGTGCTGATACCCAGAGTCGAACTGGGGACCTCACCCTTACCAAGGGTGCGCTCTACCAACTGAGCCATATCAGCACACTTTAATTTGATGCCTGGCAGTTCCCTACTCTCGCATGGGGAGACCCCACACTACCATCGGCGCTACGGCGTTTCACTTCTGAGTTCGGCATGGGGTCAGGTGGGACCACCGCGCTAAAGCCGCCAGGCAAATCTTGGTGCACGAAACGAATCTTTTACGCCGTAGCTGCGTTGCTCTCCCTCGCGCTGTTCGGTCACATACTTCAGTATGCTCCCTCTCATCGTCTCGGTCGGCGCCTTGCCCCTGCGCAAAATCTTTCGTTTCCGCTAATTCTTATCCGGATGAATCAAGCTGAAAATCTACTTCTGCGTCTCTCAAAAAACGCCTCTGGCGTTGTAAGGTTAAGCCTCACGGGTCATTAGTACCGGTTAGCTCAATGCATCGCTGCACTTAC
>NZ_JBGMNK010000023.1:0-48588 GCF_051336905.1 Pantoea sp. C8B4 | reverse complement strand
TTGGCTGGGGTGCAGGGATTCGAACCCCGGAATGCTGGTATCAGAAACCAGAGCCTTACCGCTTGGCGACACCCCAAAAATTTGGTGGCTACGACGGGATTTGAACCTGTGACCCCATCATTATGAGTGATGTGCTCTAACCAGCTGAGCTACGTAGCCTGAGTTTACTGCTTACTGCATCCGATAATGGCTGGGATACCTGGATTCGAACCAGGGAATGCCGGTATCAAAAACCGGTGCCTTACCGCTTGGCGATATCCCATTTGTCGACTCGCATCCACGAGTAAATATCGGATTGGCTGGGGTACCTGGATTCGAACCAGGGAATGCCGGTATCAAAAACCGGTGCCTTACCGCTTGGCGATACCCCATCCGGCTGCCGAAGACTGAAATGGTGCGGGAGGCGAGACTTGAACTCGCACACCTTGCGGCGCCAGAACCTAAATCTGGTGCGTCTACCAATTTCGCCACTCCCGCGAAAAGATGGTGGCTACGACGGGATTTGAACCTGTGACCCCATCATTATGAGTGATGTGCTCTAACCAGCTGAGCTACGTAGCCATCTTTTTTCGCTAACCTTCATCGGCGTTGCGGGGCGCATTATGCGTATTGAGCTTTGTAGCGTCAACAAGTTTTTTGCCGTTTTTTGCCTTAAAACGCCTGTTTGACTGGCTTGTAACCAGGGTGGCGATTTATTCAGCAGTTTTCTATCGTCACATCGACGATGAAAACAAAAAGGGGCCTTTACAGACCCCTTATCCTACTCATTCACAAGCTTATTTGTAGGCGGACTGATGCACGCCGACAGCACGACCAGATGGGTCATCCATGTTTTTGAAAGCTTCATCCCACTCAATCGCTTTGGCAGATGAACAGGCAACAGATGGACCGCCCGGAACACACTCTGCTGCACTGGCAATCGGGAACAGCTCTTCAAAGATTTCGCGGTACAAATACGCTTCTTTCGAGTTCGGCGTGTTGTACGGGAAACGGAAGTGCGCGGTAGACAACTGCTGATCGGTGATCTGCTTCGCGGCCACTTCTTTCAGGCTATCGATCCAGCTGTAGCCTACGCCATCAGAGAACTGCTCTTTCTGACGCCATGCCACGCTTTCCGGCAGGTAAGAAGAGAAGCATTCACGCAGAATGTGTTTCTCCATTTTGCCGTTGCTGCCGCACATTTTGTCTTCCGGGTTGATGCGCATCGCCACATCGAGGAATTTCTTATCGAGGAACGGTACGCGCGCTTCAACGCCCCATGCCGACATCGCTTTGTTGGCACGCGCACAGTCAAACATGTGCAGCGCCAGCAGTTTACGCACGTTCTCTTCGTGGAATTCCTGAGCGTTAGGTGCTTTGTGGAAATACAGGTAACCACCAAACACTTCGTCCGCACCTTCACCAGACAGCACCATTTTGATGCCCATTGCCTTGATTTTACGCGACATCAAATACATCGGCGTAGAGGCGCGAATGGTGGTGACGTCATAGGTTTCGATGTGGTAAATCACATCGCGAATCGCATCCAGACCTTCCTGCACGGTGAAGTGAATCTCGTGGTGCACGGTGCCCAGATGTTCCGCCACTGATTTGGCCGCTTTCAGATCAGGTGAGCCTTCCAGACCTACCGCAAAAGAGTGCAGCTGTGGCCACCAGGCATCACTTTTATCTTCATCTTCCACACGTTTTGCCGCAAAGCGCTTAGTCACGGCAGAAATGATAGAGGAATCGAGGCCGCCAGACAGCAGCACGCCATAAGGCACGTCAGACATCAGGTGGCTTTTCACTGACTCTTCCAGTGCATGCTTCAGGCCCGCAGCGTCAGTGGTGTTCTCGGCAACGGCAGCGAAATCCATCCAGTCGCGCTGCCAGTAACGACGGATTTCGCCATCGCTGCTGCACAGGAAGCTTCCCGGCGGGAATTCTTTGATGGTGCGGCAAACCGGCACCAGTGCTTTCATTTCAGAGGCGACAAACAGGTTGCCGTGCTCATCGTTGCCCATGTACAGCGGGATAATCCCGATGTGGTCACGGCCAATCAGATACTGCTGCTTCACGCTGTCCCACAGAATAAAGGCGAACATACCTTGCAGATCATCGAGGAAATCGAGACCTTTTTCCTGATACAGCGCGAGGATCACTTCGCAGTCAGAACCGGTCTGGAACGCATAACGATCGCTCAGTTCAGCACGCAAAGCCTGATGGTTGTAGATCTCGCCGTTCACGGCCAGTACGTGGGTGTGGTCAGCGTTGTACAGCGGCTGTGCACCGTTGTTAACGTCAACAATCGACAGGCGCTCATGCACCAGAATGGCTTTGTCATCGGCATACACACCAGACCAATCCGGGCCACGGTGACGCATCAGACGGGAACACTCCAGCGCTTTCTTGCGCAATTCAACAGGATCGGTTTTCAGATCCAGCACACCAAAAATCGAACACATAACTGACTCCTGATCTCACCTTGCGGCGATGTTATTTCTACGTTTGTCTGGCAGCCTTGACTGCGTGATGTATAAGAAAATGCGCTATCTGGTGGTGTTAACGCAAGTGAAATTGCGATCTTTTGATAAAAAGATTGTTGTGATGGCTTAAAAATTGAATTTTATCTAATTTAATGTCGATTAAATTAGATGGTGTCTAATGAATTGGCGTTTTGGATGATTTCCTGCGCAATTAACGTTGCACTGAATCATGATAAAGGGGGGCAAAAACAAACGCCCTGCTCACAGGGCGTGCGGGCAGGGCGATAAGTAAACGCGATAAGAGCAGGTTTAGAACAGGTCGATATCGGCCACTGAAGGGTAAATCCAGTCAGGGCGAAAAGGCATCGCATCAATGTCACTCAGCGTCGAAACCCCGGAGAGCACCAGAATGGTTTCCAGTCCCGCCTGGAATCCGGCCAGAATATCGGTGCGCAGGTTATCGCCGACAATCACCGTCTCTTCCGAGTGGGCATGCATCTTATTAAGCGCAGCGCGCATGATATACGGGCTCGGTTTGCCGACATAAAACGGTTTGCGACCAGAGATGGTTTCGATACCGGCGCAGAGTGCACCGCAGGCTGGCACAAAACCGCGTGCATGGGTATCCGGGTTGGTGGCGATAAAGCGTGCGCCATTGGCCACAAAGAAAGCCGCTTTGTGCATCATTTCCCAGTTAAAGGAGCGCGTCTCCCCAACAATCACAAAATCGGGATTCACATCGGTGATGGTAAATCCGGCTTTATACAGTTCGTGAATCAGCGCGCCTTCGCCAATCACGTAGGCTTTTTTGCCTTCCTGACGACGTAGAAAATCGGCGGTCGCCATCGCCGAAGTATAGAACACCGAATCCGGTACCTCGACACCCGCATTGGCAAAACGGTTTGCTAGATCCTGAGCGGTTTGCGACGGATAGTTGGTCAGCACCACCAGCGGCATCTCTTTTTCAAGGATGCGCTGCAGAAACTCATTCGCGCCTTTCACGGCGGTATTGTCGTGCATCAGCACGCCGTCGATGTCACAGATTACGCTTTTGATGGTCATATTAGTTTCCGGTCGGGCCCGCCAGACGGCAGGCTTCAATTATTCTTCCAGCAGGTGCTGCAGCAAAATACCATTCAGCATCGCACGTTTCGCCAGGGCAAAGGCGCCAATAGCGGAACGGTGATCCAGTTCGGAACGCACCACCGGCAGGTTTTTGCGGAAGGCATTCAGCGCCTGGGTATTAATGCAGCCTTCAATCGCCGGGAACAGCACTTTGTCTGCGTCGGTGATTTCCCCTGCCAATACCACCTTTTGTGGGTTGAACAGGTTAATGGCAATCGCAATCGCTTTCCCGAGATAACGCCCTACATACTCAATCACTTCGCAGGCCAGCGCATCGCCCTGGTTAGCGGCACGGCAAATTTGCGGCATCAGGCAGTTATCCAGCGTCAGCGTGCTGGGATAGCCCTGGTTGAGCAGATGGCGCACGCGATTTTCAATCGCGCCGTTGGCGGCAATAGTTTCCAGACAGCCAAAGTTGCCGCAGTGGCAGCGCTCGCCCAATGGGTCAACCTGGATATGGCCAATTTCCCCCACGTTGCCGTTGCTGCCGAGGAAAATATGGCCGTTAGCGATGATGCCCGCGCCGGTACCGCGGTGTAAACGCACCAGAATGGAGTCTGCACAGTCGCGACTTGCACCGAAATAGTGCTCCGCCAGCGCCAGGCTACGGATATCGTGACCGACAAAGCTGGTGACGTTAAAGCGTTTCTGCAAGCTGGATACCAGCGGCCAGTGGCTGACAGTAATGTGCGGCATATAGCGAATAATGCCGTTAATCGGGTCTACCAGGCCCGGCAGAATCACCGCGATCGCGATTAATTCATGAATCTTGCGTTGATGCGCCGCCATAAATGCCGTGATGGCATTGAACAGCGCATTCTCCAGCGTTTCCTGGGTGCGCTCAGGCAGGGGATAATCTTCCTGCGCCAGCGATTTGCCGCTCAGATCGAATAACGTCAGCGTGGCATCATTGCGTCCTAAGCGAACGCCAATGGTATGAAAATGGCGAGTTTCGGTAATGATGGAAATGGCGCGGCGACCACCGGTAGAGGCTTGTTGCTCTACCTCTTTGATCAGGCCGCGCTCAATAAGCTGGCGGGTAATTTTCGTGACGCTGGCGGGCGCAAGCTGGCTGAGATCGGCGATCTGTATACGCGATATCGGCCCTTGTTGATCAATTAGCCGATAAACGGCTGCGCTATTGAGTTGTTTGACAAGATCGACATTTCCTATTTGAGTCTGGCCGCCAGTGGTCATTCAGTACTTACTCGCTGAGGACGTCGTCTCCATTGACTAACGTCTTAGTGATTTGATAATCGCGGGTAAAGACAGTGAGATTAGCGACTTTTCCTGCTGTCACTGAACCCAGCTGTTTTTCCACACCCATTGCCTGGGCCGGGTAGAGCGTTGCCATACGCAATGCTTCATCCAGCGCGATACCACAATGTTCTACGCTGTTTTGCACCGCTTCAATCATGGTGAGCGCAGAACCGCTTAAGGTACCGTTTTCGTCAACGCAAAGGCCGTCGCGATAGTATATTGTTTTGCCTGCAAAAATGAATTTATCAATCGACGCGCCGGCAGGTGCGGTTGCATCCGTTACCAGCACCAGCTTGTCACCTTTGATACGCTTTGCATTGCGCACGTTAGCGTAGTGGACATGTAAACCATCCGCAATAATGCCGCAGTATACATCAGGTGAATCAAACAGCGCACCGATCAGTCCAGGCTCACGACCGGCGAAGGTCGGCATGGCATTATAAAGGTGAGTGGCAAAAGAGACACCCGCACTAAAGCCCGCTTTGGCTTCTTCATAAGTGGCGTTTGAATGGCCTGCAGAAACAATAATGCCGGCATTGCGCAGCTTGCCAATCACTTCGGCACCGGCGTTTTCTGGCGCCAGCGTCACTTTGGTAATAACATCCGCGTTAGCGCAAAGGAAATCGACCATCTCCGCATCGGGCAGACGAATCAAATCTGGATTGTGGGTGCCTTTTTTGGCTTTGTTCAACCATGGGCCTTCCAGATGCAGGCCTAACGCCTGATTCGGATGTTTTGCCAGATAGGCGCGCATGGTTTCGATGGCACGCTTCATCAGCGCATTAGTGCTGGTGATCAGCGTTGGCAGATAACTGGTGCAGCCTGATTTTTCGTTGGCGCGCTGCATGATTTCCAGCGTTTCCACGCTCAGCGCATCGATATCATCGTTAAACTGCACGCCGCCGCAGCCGTTTAACTGCAAATCAATAAATCCGGGAGCGATAAACGCACCAGCCACATCCTGCTGTGTCATCGTTGCATCAAGCGCATCTCGTGGGCACACGCGCTCAATCAGGCCATCTGCAATCACCACTGCATGATTGTCCAGAATTTCATGACCGGTAAAAATCCGGCCGTTCACTAATGCGTACATCGTTTTTCTCTCCCGGCTAAGCCTGCCACCTTAAGGCAGCAGGTTTTTCACAACGTGTTCTCACACACCTTTCATATTTTCCGCTTCCATTTCGCGGAAATATTTCACGGTTTTCACTTTCAGTTCCATGGTGGCCGGTTCGTCACACACCACCACAGATTTCGCATGCAGCTGCAGGCAGCTGATGGTCCACATATGATTAACGTTACCTTCTACAGCGGCCTGCAACGCCTGCGCTTTCAGATGGCCCGTCACCAGAATCATCACTTCTTCGGCATCCAGCAGCGTACCCACACCCACGGTCAGAGCGTATTTTGGCACCTGATCGACATCGCCGTTAAAGAAACGCGAGTTGGCGATGCGGGTATCGTGCGTCAGGGTTTTAATGCGGGTGCGGGAAGAGAGTGAAGAAGCCGGCTCATTAAAGGCAATGTGTCCGTCGTTGCCCACGCCGCCCATGAACAGATTAATTTTACCGTAAGAGCGAATCTTCTCTTCGTACTGGCGACATTCTGCGTCAATATCTGGCGCATTGCCATTCAGAAGATTGATATTTTCTGGTTGGATATCAACGTGATCGAAAAAGTTGCGGTACATGAAACTGTGGTAGCTTTCCGGATGCTCTTTTGGCAGGCCCACGTATTCGTCCATATTGAACGTCACCACGTGCTTGAAACTAACCTGGCCCGCTTTGTGCATATCAATCAGGTGCTTGTAAGCTTCCAGTGGCGTACCACCGGTTGGCAAGCCCAGCACGAAGGGACGTTCTGCGCTAGGCTTAAACGCATTAATGCGGTTAACAATGTGGCGTGCAGCCCATTTACCCACCTGGGTCGGTGTGGCCAAAGGGATCAGTCTCATGTCTTCACCTCAATTAAGATTAGGAAAATGTTGTCGCCGATGCTGGTTTAGGTTGCTGCCATTAAGCGTAATCTGTTTAAGCGCAACCAGCAGGGAAAAGTGCGACTTGATATTTTTCATCATAAAATAAGTTTGTGGTGGTGGCTAGCATTTCGCAGTGATAAACGTCCATTATGGTGATTAAAGTCACAGTTACTGTGGTTTTAATTTGCGAGGCGAATTAATTTATCTTTACACTGCGCCTCGTGGTGAAAGATGTCATCAAGGTACCGGGCGTAGGGATAATAAAATCAACCCACGCTACGGCAAACGCCAGTCTCATAGGGGGAGAAAAAGGTGAGTATTTTAGGATATCTGCAAAAGGTCGGCCGCGCGCTTATGGTGCCGGTAGCGACACTGCCGGCAGCGGCAATCTTGATGGGGGTAGGGTATTGGATTGATCCAGACAGCTGGGGTGCAGGCAATGCGCTGGCCGCTCTGCTGATCAAGTCCGGTTCTGCCATTATCGAAAATATGTCAGTGCTGTTTGCCATCGGTGTGGCTTACGGTATGTCCAAAGATAAAGATGGTGCGGCCGCGTTAACCGGCTTCGTGGGCTTCCTGGTGGTGACGACACTCTGCTCACCTGCTGCGGTGGCGATGATTCAGAAGATTCCGGTCGATCAGGTGCCTGCTGCCTTCGGCAAGATCAACAACCAGTTCGTGGGTATTCTGGTCGGTATTCTCTCTGCTGAAGTGTATAACCGCTTCAGCCATGTTGAGCTGCCCAAAGCGCTGTCGTTCTTCAGCGGGCGCCGTTTGGTGCCGATCCTTGTCTCATTCCTGATGATCGTTGTGGCGTTTATCCTGATGTACATCTGGCCAATCATCTTCGGCGGCCTGGTGAACTTCGGTGAGCACATTCAGAAAATGGGCTCGGTGGGCGCAGGGGTGTACGCCTTCTTTAACCGTTTGCTGATTCCGGTCGGTCTGCATCACGCACTGAACTCCGTATTCTGGTTTGATGTGGCAGGCATTAACGATATTCCTAAGTTCCTTGGCGGTGCACAATCTATCGCGAATGGTACGGGTATCCCGGGCATCACCGGTCGCTATCAGGCGGGCTTCTTCCCGATCATGATGTTTGGCTTACCGGGTGCAGCATTGGCTATCTTCCACTGCGCACGTCCAGAAAACCGCGCGAAAGTCGGTGGTATCATGCTGGCTGCGGCCTTCGCGGCCTTCTTCACGGGTATCACTGAACCGCTGGAATTCTCCTTCATGTTCGTGGCGCCGGTGTTGTATGTGATCCATGCCGTATTGACCGGTATCTCGGTATTTATTGCTGCGAGCATGCACTGGATTGCAGGCTTCGGCTTCAGTGCCGGTTTGGTGGATATGGTGCTGTCAACGCGTAACCCGCTGGCGGTGAATTGGTGGATGCTGATCCCACAAGGTCTGGTGTTCTTCGCCATCTACTATGTGGTGTTCCGTTTCACTATTCAGAAATTCAACCTGATGACCCCGGGCCGCGAATTGTCTGCGGGTGATGAAACTGATGGTTATGACGTTAACGTCGACCATAGCGGTAATGGTGAAAGCCAGACTGAATCACTGGCACGCCGCTACATTGCTGCCATCGGCGGTTCAGACAACCTGACCAACATCGATGCCTGCATTACCCGTCTGCGTCTGAACGTCAAAGACTCAGCCCAGGTGAATGAAGGCGTGGCGAAACGTTTGGGTGCGTCCGGTGTGATTCGTTTGAACAAACAGAGCGTGCAGGTGATTGTCGGCACTCAGGCTGAAAGCATCGCCTCCGCAATGAAAACGGTATTGAGCAAAGGCCCGGTTGCTGCGGCTTCCGCTCCTGCCGCCGCTGCGCCGGTCGCGACTAAACCCCAGGCCGTGCTGAACACTGAAAAAGCGGTGATTGCTACGCTGGTGGCACCGGTGACCGGTGAGATTGTCGCGCTGGACGCAGTCCCGGATGAGGCGTTCGCCAGCAAAGCGGTGGGCGATGGTCTGGCAATCAAGCCAACGGACAAAACCGTGGTGGCACCGATTGCCGGTACCGTGGTGAAAATCTTCAACACCAACCATGCGTTCTGTCTGGAAGCCGCGAATGGCGTTGAGATCGTGGTACACATGGGCCTGGACACCGTGGCGCTGGAAGGAAAAGGCTTCACACGTCTGGTGGAAGAGGGGGCAACCGTCACTGCCGGTCAGCCGATTCTGGAGATGGATCTGGACTTCCTCAACGCCAACGCGCGCTCAATGATTAGCCCGGTGGTGGTCAGCAACAGCGATGATTTCGCCGGACTGAATCTGCTGGCAAGCGGTTCAGTGGTTGCAGGTGTGACACCGCTGTATGAAGTGAAAAACTAAGTCCTTGTGATTTAGCCAGAAGGCAGGAAGCAATTCCTGCCTTTTTTGTTTTAAAACGACCAACAAACGGTTGTTTCCCTCCTGCGCTTTGTGGATCATACTCCGTTACTTCGTGGTACAAATCACCCGCTATTGTTTTGAGGATTTTGAGATGAGTGAGGCTGAAGCCCGCCCAACGAACTTTATTCGTCAGATCATCGACGAAGACTTGGCGAGCGGTAAGCACAGCAGTGTGCATACCCGTTTCCCGCCTGAGCCCAATGGTTATCTGCATATTGGCCATGCGAAATCTATCTGCCTGAACTTTGGTATCGCCCAAGATTATCAAGGACAGTGCAACCTGCGTTTTGACGATACTAACCCGGTGAAAGAAGACCTGGAGTTCGTTGAATCCATCAAGCGTGACGTGCAATGGCTGGGCTTTGAGTGGAGCGGCAACATTCGTTACTCCTCAGACTATTTCGACCAACTGTTTAACTACGCCGTTGAGCTTATTAATAAAGGTCTGGCTTACGTTGATGAGTTGTCGGCGGAAGAGATCCGTGAATATCGCGGCACTCTGACTGCGCCGGGTAAAAACAGCCCGTACCGCGACCGCAGCGTGGAAGAGAACCTCGCGCTGTTCCAGAAGATGCGTGATGGCGGTTTCGAGGAAGGTAAAGCGTGTCTGCGTGCCAAAATCGACATGGCATCCAGCTTCATTGTGATGCGCGATCCGGTACTGTACCGCATTAAGTTTGCCGATCACCATCAGACCGGCAGCAAGTGGTGCATCTACCCGATGTACGACTTCACGCACTGCATTTCGGATGCGATCGAAGGCATTACCCACTCATTGTGTACGCTGGAGTTCCAGGACAACCGTCGCCTCTACGATTGGGTGCTGGACAACATCACCATTCCGCAGCATCCGCGTCAGTACGAATTCTCGCGTCTGAATCTGGAGTACGCGGTGATGTCGAAGCGTAAGCTGACGCAGTTGGTCACCGAGAAAGTGGTGGAAGGCTGGGACGATCCCCGCATGCTGACCGTTTCAGGTTTGCGCCGTCGTGGTTACAGCGCGGCCTCGATTCGTGAATTCTGCCGCCGCATCGGCGTGACTAAACAGGACAACATCGTTGAGATGGCATCGCTGGAATCCTGTATTCGTGACGATCTCAATGAGAACGCACCACGCGCGATGGCGGTACTCGACCCGTTGAAAGTGGTGATCGAAAACCTGCCCGCCGGCCACGAAGAAACGCTGACCATGCCTAATCATCCAAACAAGCCGGAGATGGGCACGCGTGAAGTGTCGTTCAGCCGTGAAGTGTGGATCGATCGCGCTGACTTCCGTGAAGAAGCCAACAAACAGTACAAACGTTTGGTTCTGGGCAAAGAAGTGCGTCTGCGCAATGCTTATGTGATTCGTGCTGAGCGTGTGGCGAAAGACGAAGAGGGTAACATTACCTGCATCTATGCCACTTGTGATGTCGATACCCTGAGCAAGGATCCGGCGGATGGTCGCAAAGTAAAAGGTGTGATCCACTGGGTTTCCGCCATTCATGGACTGCCAGCTGAGTTCCGTCTTTACGACCGTCTGTTCAGCGTGCCAAACCCAGCGGCGGCTGAGGATTTCCTCACCACCATTAACCCGAACTCGCTGGAGATCAAACAGGGCTTCGTGGAGTCAGGTTTGCGTGAAGCGGCCACTACCGCAGCTTATCAGTTTGAACGTGAAGGCTATTTCTGTGCCGATAGCGTCTACTCACAGCCGGGTAAATTGGTGTTTAACCGCACGGTTGGACTGCGTGATACTTTCGCGAAGATTGGCGAGTAATATCTTTCGTCGATAGCACAATATGATCATGAAAGGGCGAGCAATCGCCCTTTTTTATTGCCTGTAATTCGCCACGGGCAATGCATTATGCTGAAGGCGGCAAGCTGTGCTTGTTGTCTATTTTGCGACAATTCTGACTTTAGCAAAATTAACCCATTTGCGAGTGTGAAAAATTGTATTTCAGGTAGGCTATGCGCTCTAAATAGAGCTCTGCGGGTTATCAAAGGAAAAAAAATGACAAGTCTCGCCCTGGAAGCTAAGCATAGCGTGGTGGTTTTACATCAGCTTATTGAACGTGTTTTTAACCAGGTAGAAGGCAGTGATGACAGCATGGAACTGCTTTTGTCACACTTTCACCCGGATTTCAAAATGGTGACGCCGCTGGGTAAGCAGCTGGATCTGAATGAGACCGAAGTGCTGTTTCGCAAACTTCACGGTCAGCGGGAAGGGCTGCGCATTGCCACCAGTGAGCATGCCATCATTTCTCAACAGAGCCAGGAAGTGACGATTCAGTATCGTGAACTGCAGATGTTGAACGGCACCAATCAAACGCGCATCTCTTTGGCTGTGCTGGATTGCAGCACCACCATTCCTCGCTGGCGCTACCTCCACGAGACCTTTATCGCTTGATAACAGGCATAAAAAAACCGGTGACCAGCACCGGTTTTTTTATATTGCATAGCACACTCAATTACTTATCGTGGAGCGTCTCGTCTTCGCGGCAGTCTCCCAGTGCACAGTGGCCGTACAAGTACAGACTGTGGTTACTGAGTTTAATGCCATGGCGAGTGGCAATCTCACGCTGACGCGTTTCGATTGATTCATCGCTGAATTCGATCACTTTGCCACAATCCAGGCAGATCAAGTGGTCATGGTGATGCTGCTGAGTCAGTTCGAATACGGATTTGCCGCCTTCGAAGTTATGACGGGTGACGATACCCGCGTCATCAAACTGGTTAAGAACGCGATATACCGTTGCCAGGCCAATCTCTTCGCCCATATCGATCAGGCGCTTATACAAATCTTCCGCACTGACGTGATGGGACTCGGGGCCCGGTCCCTGAAGCACTTCCAAAATTTTCAATCTTGGGAGAGTGACTTTCAGGCCAGCCTTCTTCAATGCGGAGTTGTTGTCAGTCATTCGGATATTGTCCTGTTACTTTGCATGTCACTTACGGCGCAGGGGCCTTGAATGTTTAGGTCACGCGTATTCTCATTTGCGTCTCATTATAGAACTCAAGCAGTGAAATGAAAACCAGGGTATCGCGCAAATCAACAAAAGTCGTAAGGATAAATATCGCCTACGCCAGCGCGGAACGGTGTGGTTTGGGTTTCCATTTCACTCAGCCTCAGTCAACAATCAGAGGAATAAGCGGATGACCATTGCGGGTATTCTACAGATTTGCGGGGAAAAGTTAAAAAACCGTAGCTATTATTTTTATAGGAATTTCCTTTGCCCCAACGTGAGCCAGCGCTCACATTGGGGAGGCGATGCATCAGGCTTCGATGATCTCTTTCAACTGCAGCTCATCAAAAATCTGTTTCACCCAGGCGTCAACGCGTTCGTTGGTCAACTCAGGTTGACGATCTTCGTCAATCGCCAGGCCGAGAAAGTGTTTGTCATCGGCCAGACCTTTTGAGGCTTCAAAATGATAACCCTCGGTCGGCCAGTGGCCCACGATCACCGCGCCGTTGGGCTCAATGATGTCGCGAATCGTGCCCATCGCATCACAGAAATACTCTGCATAATCTTCCTGGTCGCCACAGCCAAACAGCGCCACCAGTTTGCCATTAAAGTCGATCTCTTCCAGCGTAGGGAAGAAGTCATCCCAGTCACACTGTGCTTCGCCGTAATACCAGGTAGGAATGCCCAGCAGCAGGATGTCGAACGCTGCGAGATCTTCTTTGGTGCTCTTAGCAATGTCATGCACTTCGGCGACATCTTTACCCAGTTGTTTCTGGATCATTTTTGCAATGTTTTCAGTGTTGCCGGTATCGCTGCCGAAGAAAATGCCTACGATTGCCATGGGTTTAGTAACCTCTTAAAGCCTGATTGTGAAAGTAAGTCAATTGACTGCACATGTTAGCGAATGATAGCAGACCGTTGAAAAGGGCGGAACGAGTAAAGCCTGAACTTTGTGTACCTGCGTGCGGTCAGCGCGCTAAGACAGTTTGAGTTGCGCCAGCAGCATTTGTTCAATCAATTCGCTGCGGCTGATGTTTTGTTGCTCGGCCAGCGTGTTCAGGGCGTCAACCGCTTCGCTGGACATTTTCAGCTCAACACGACGCAGCCCTCGCACTTTATCGCGCTTGAGCTGGTTACGTTTGTTGATACGCAACTGTTCGTCGCGTGTCAGCAGGCTGGTTTTGGGGCGACCGGGACGCCGCTCGTCTGCAAAAAGATCAAGCGTGGTACGGTCTGTCTGTTCTTTTGCCATGATTTGTGAAACTGAGTGGGCGCGAACGGCGGAAAGGCGCTGCGCGATTTATACATTATCGGCCCGACCACGGCGAAAAAATCATCCGCGGCAAATTTTTAGCGCGACATCATACTCCAGCACCATCCGCGACGCCAACCCTAAACCGCATACGGCAAGCTTTTGCTTTTACAGGTTAAAAAAGCGACGAACTGCGCGCAAAACCGCATCAGGTTTTTCAGCATGTACCCAATGACCGGCGCCGCTGATCACGTGCGCATGGGCGTGAGGGAACTGACGCAGCAGTGCATCACGATGCTGATTGTCCAGATAAGGGGAATCGCCACCGCGAATAAACAATGCGGGATGAGGCCAGGCCGGAACCTCCTCCCAGCCAGAAATCGTGGTGTAGTTGTCCCACAGCACCGGCACGTTAAAGCGCCATTCGCCCTCCACAAAGGACTTGAGGATAAACTGAATCACTCCCTCTTCAGCGACATGTTGGCGCATTACCTCGGCCGCTTCACTGCGACGGGACACGCCCGCCGCTGTCACGGCGCGGATACCGGCGAAGATTTCATCGTGGCGGCGGGTTTGATAATCCACCGGCGCAATGTCGATCAACACCATTTTCTCAATACGTTCGGGGGCCACGGCACTGAGCGCCATGGCAATTTTACCGCCCATTGAATGGCCTATTACGCCAGCACGTTCAATCTTATGTGCATCCAGCGTCTCCACGATGTCTTGCGCCATGGCGTGATAATCCATCACCTCACTGCGTTCAGACAAACCATGGTTGCGCACGTCCACTTGCAACGTGGGGCGTGCATCCCGGACACCGCGCGCCAGCACGCCAAGGTTATCCAGGCTACCAAAAAGGCCATGAATTAACAGAATTGGAGGGGCTTCAGGGGTAGATTGTTCAGTTTGCAGACGGGCGTTCAAAATCATGGCTAAAGTTCTTACGGTTGTGACCTTGGCTTAGGGTATCATGGATTCACCTGTCCAGGAGCCAGCCGGCCAGGCATTAGGGCATATTCCGACTTTTGCCCTGAAACAACGCCAGCGCTATCGGCTGCCACGGATTTAACTTTATAATCCTTATGTTAGAGCCCGCTCACGTTTTGCACAGCTCGATTTTGCTAAGGCCGTTGCAATAATGCGTGGTTCTGTCATTTGCCAGAATTGTACGGAATAAGATGAAAACGATTGAAGTTGACGAAGAACTCTACCGTTATATTGCCAGCCACACGCAGCACATTGGTGAAAGCGCCTCCGATATTTTGCGCCGCATGCTGAAATTCACCGCGGGCCAGACTGCACCGACTGCACCTGTCGCTGCTGCTTCGGCTTCGGTGAAGGAAGCGCAGCCAGTGCGCAGCGAAGCGCGTCCTCAGGATCGCGTACGCGCTGTGCGTGAACTGCTGCTCTCTGATGAGTATGCCGAGCAGAATAAGGCGGTTAATCGCTTTATGCTGGTACTGTCAACGCTTTATCGTCTTGATCCAGCAGCCTTTGCTGATGCTACTGCCTCGCTGCAGGGCCGCACTCGCGTCTATTTTGCGGGTGACGAGCACACGCTGCTGCAAAATGGCACCCATACTAAGCCGAAGCACGTTCCTGGCACACCGTACTGGGTGATCACTAATACCAATACAGGCCGCAAATGCAGCATGGTGGAACACATCATGTTGGCGATGCAGTTCCCTCAGGAACTGACAGAGAAAGTTCGCGGCACCATTTAAACTGAAGCGTCAGGGAGAAGCGCCAATGGCCAATCACCCCCGTGCCGGGCAGCCTGCCCAGCAGAGCGATTTGATTAACGTTGCACAATTAACCTCGCAGTATTACGTCCTGAAGCCAGATGCGGCGAACCCGGACCATGCGGTGAAATTTGGCACTTCTGGCCACCGCGGCAGCGCGGGACGCCAAAGCTTCAATGAAGTGCACATTCTGGCGATTGCGCAGGCGATCGCGGAAGAACGCAAAAAGAATGGCATCACCGGCCCGTGCTATGTGGGTAAAGATACTCACGCATTGTCTGAGCCGGCCATTCTGTCAGTGCTGGAAGTGCTGGCGGCGAACGGTGTGGATGTGATCGTGCAGCAGGACAATGGCTACACGCCAACGCCGGCGATCTCCAACGCCATTCTGGAACACAACAAGCGCGGTGGCGCGCAGGCGGACGGTATCGTCATCACGCCTTCACACAACCCGCCAGAAGATGGTGGCATCAAGTACAACCCGCCAAACGGCGGTCCGGCTGATACCAACGTTACCAAGGTGGTGGAAGATCGCGCTAACCAGCTGATCAAAGGCGAACTGAAAGACGTGAAACGTCTGCCGCTGGATCAGGCCTGGGCAAGCGGCCATATCGTTGAGCAGGATCTGATTCAGCCGTATGTAGAAGGTCTGGCTGAGGTCATTGACTTCCCGGCAATCCAGAAAGCGGGCCTGAAAATCGGCGTTGATCCATTAGGTGGCTCCGGTATCGCTTACTGGCAGCGTATTGCTGAGCACTATAAGCTGGATCTGACCATCGTTAATGATGCTGTCGATCAGACCTTCCGTTTCATGCATCTGGATAAAGATGGCGTGGTGCGTATGGATTGCTCGTCTGAGTGCGCAATGGCGGGTCTGCTGGCGTATAAAGATAAGTTCGATCTGGCGTTCGGTAACGACCCGGATTACGACCGTCACGGCATCGTCACACCTGCAGGCCTGATGAACCCGAACCACTATTTGGCCGTGGCGATTAATTACCTGTTCCAGCATCGCCCGCAGTGGGGCAAAGATGTTGCAGTGGGTAAAACCCTGGTCTCCAGCGCAATGATTGACCGTGTGGTCAATGATATTGGTCGCAAGTTGGTTGAAGTGCCGGTTGGTTTCAAATGGTTTGTTGATGGCCTGTTTGATGGCAGCTTCGGTTTCGGCGGAGAAGAGAGCGCGGGTGCTTCCTTCCTGCGCTTCGACGGTTCCGCCTGGTCAACCGATAAAGACGGTATCATCCTGTGCCTGCTGGCAGCCGAAATCACTGCGGTGACCGGCAAAAACCCGCAACAGCACTATGACGAACTGGCAGAACGCTTTGGTGCGCCAAGCTATAACCGTCTGCAGGCGCCGGCGACCTCAGCGCAAAAAGCGGCACTGTCTAAGCTGTCACCGGAAATGGTGAGTGCTGACACGCTGGCGGGCGATCCGATTACTGCACGTCTGACCGCAGCACCGGGCAACGGCGCGTCAATCGGTGGTCTGAAAGTGATGACCGAAAACGGCTGGTTTGCTGCGCGTCCATCAGGCACTGAAGACGCTTACAAAATCTACTGTGAAAGCTTCCTTGGCGCTGAGCATCGCCAGCAGATCGAGAAAGAAGCGGTAGAGATTGTTAGCGAAGTGCTGAAAAACGCGTAACTGAACCGTTGAGGCGCGCTGATTAATGTGCGCCTTTTCACGCGATACCTGAAACGACCCACGTGACAACGTGGGTCGTTTTTTTATGGCATAAAGCGGTAGCCAATACCGGTTTCGGTCAGCAAATGGCTGGGTTGGGTCGGATTGCTTTCCAGCTTTTGCCGCAAGTGCCCCATATAAATGCGCAGATAATGGCTGTGCTCCACCGCATTCGGCCCCCATACCTGATTCAACAACTGACGTTGCGTCAGCACCTTCCCGGCGTTGTTCAGCAATAAACTCAGCAGGCGAAACTCGGTAGGTGTCAGGTGAATTTCCTGATCGTTACGTAACACGCGGCGTGCGGCCAGATCGACACTCACTTCACCAAATTTCACCACCGGCTCTGGCTGGCTGCTTTGATGCCGACGTAATGCCACGCGCACGCGGGCCAATAGCTCACCAATACCAAACGGCTTAGTCAGATAGTCATCGGCACCGGCATCCAGCGCATCGATTTTGTCCTGCTCATCACTGCGTGCAGACAGGACGATCACTGGCATACTGCTCCACTGGCGTACTTCGCGGATAAAGTCGTTGCCGTCACCGTCCGGCAGTCCGAGATCGAGGATAACCAAATCCGGCTTTCGCGTGGCCGCTTCAATCAGTCCGCGTTGTAATTGCTCCGCTTCCACAATCTTCAGGCCTTCGCTTTCCAGCGCCAGGCGCACGAAACGGCGAATCTCTTTTTCATCTTCAACAATCAAGATGGTCGTCACGCTGACTCCTGCCACAGGTAAAGTTAACACGGCACTTTATCAAGAATCGGACACCGCGTCCGTCATGATGTTTGTAACCTCGCAATATCTCTATGTTTACAATTATGTAACCTACTTACATGCAGCGCCGAAAAGCACAAAAAAAGACCAAAATTAGTGGTCGGATGAGTAGTAAAATTACACAACCAAGCGTAATATCTGAGGCAGATCACATTTCAACGCAAAATTTACCCCAGGAGGCAATCATGTATCAGGCTTATCCACTTTATAAAATCGTGTTGCGCCGTTTTCTGGCGGTATTGGTCGGCATACTTGCCTTACCTGTCATGCTGTTCCGCCAGGATCGTGCGCGTTTCTACAGCTATCTGCACCGCGTCTGGTGTAAGACCAGCACCAAACCCGTCTGGCTGGCGCAGACCGAAGCAGTAGGCAGCATCCACTGGTAAGTGTTTTCACGATTCATTAAGAACCCGGCAGCTTAAATCAAGCGCCGGGTTTTTTATTCTCAACTTTGTCTGTATTCCCCGCTTACCCGCTGTTATCCCTTGCCGTTTCAGCTACACTTAAACCTCTACAAGAATTTGGAGGTTGTACAAGTATGAGCGAAAAAATTCCTGTCGGTATCAGCGCTTGCCTGCTCGGGGATAAGGTCCGTTTTGACGGTGGCCACAAGCGTTTCGCTTTTGCAACCGAAGAACTGACACCCTTTATCCGCTTTGAACCGGTTTGCCCGGAAATGGCGATTGGCTTGCCTACGCCCCGCCCGGCTCTGCGCCTGGTCAAAGAGTCGGACGAGCAAATTCATCTTTGTTTCAGTAAAGATGGCGGTCAGGAGGTCACGGATGAGATGCAGCGGTGGTCAGCCGAACGGGTGAAATCACTGCATCATCTGTGCGGCTACATTCTCTGTGCAAAATCACCCAGCTGTGGCCTGGAGCGCGTGCGCGTCTATCAACCTGATACCAATGATAATCGCAAAGCCGGCACCGGTGTTTTCACTTCATTCCTGCAGCAGGAAATGCCCTGGCTGCCGCTGGAGGAAGATGGCCGCTTACACGATGACGCCATTCGCGAAAACTTTATGGGGCGCGTGTATGCGTTGCATGAGTTCAATGAGATGTGGCGCAGCGGTTTAACCCGCCACAAGCTGATCGCCTTCCACAGTCGATACAAGTTGCTGCTGCTGTCGCACGCTCAGGATGAGTATCGCGAGATGGGACGTTTTGTGGCGGCAATGGAGCAGTGGGATTCGCTGGATGATTACGCCTTTGAATACCGAATTCGCCTGATGCATTTGATGTCCCATCAGGCTTCGCGCCGTAATCACACCAATGTGCTGATGCATGTACAGGGCTACTTCCGCCCGCAGTTATCGTCACCGCAGCGCCAGGAACTGGCGCAGCTCATCGATCGTTATCGCACTGGCGTCCAGCCGCTGTTGGTTCCTATCACCATGCTGAAACACTACATGGCGGAATATCCGCATCCGTGGCTGGCGCAGCAACGTTACTTTGATCCTTACCCGGAAGCGCTGCGTCTGCGCTACGGACAATAATCCCGGAGCATTATGACCACCCACTTAGTCTGGTTGCGTAACGATCTGCGCATCAATGATAACACTGCGCTGGCTGCTGCCTGCCGCGACAGCCATGCGAGGGTGCTGGCGCTATTTATTTCCACGCCCAAACAGTGGCAGCAACACCATATGGCACCGAGGCAGGCGGCATTTATTCATCAGAATCTGTGTTCGTTGCAAGATTCACTGGCCGAGCGCGGTATTCCGTTGCATTACCATCAGTGCGATGACTTTGCTGCTTCAGTGGATTACCTGAGTGCGTTTTGCGACCAGCATCAGGTGGATGAGTTGTATTACAACTATCAGTATGAAATTAACGAGCGCGAACGTGATGCGGCCGCCGAAAAGCGTCTCGATGCCCAGGGCGTAATTTGTCAGGGCTTTGATGATAGCCTGTTATTGCCTCCTGGCAGCGTGCAGACCGGCAATCACACCATGTTTAAAGTCTTCACACCGTTCAGCCGCGCCTTTGTCCGTCGGCTGCATCAGGGATTACCGGAGTGCCATCATGCACCGAAAGCGCGCCAGGATGCGCCGGTCAGTGCGGGTCAGAAAATCCCAGCATTTGATTATCCACTGGAAGTGTTCGATACATCGCTGTTTCCGGCTGGGGAAGAGGCCGCGTTAAAGCAGTTGCGCCATTTCGGCAAACAATCCGTGCAGCACTATCCCGACGTGCGTGATTTACCGGCATTAGATGGCACCAGCCGCCTCTCGCCCTATTTGGCCATAGGAGTACTGTCTCCGCGCCAGTGCTTACATCGTATATTGAAAGAGCATCCTGATGCGTTGAACGAAGGCAAAGCCTTTACCTGGCTCAATGAACTCATCTGGCGCGAGTTTTATCGCCATCTGATGGTGGCATTTCCGGCGTTGTGTAAGCACCAGCCGTTTGTGGAGTGGACGCATAACGTACAGTGGCAAAAAAACGATGCACATCTCACGGCCTGGCAGCAGGGCAAAACGGGATATCCCATTGTCGATGCGGCAATGCGTCAACTCAACACGCTGGGCTGGATGCACAATCGCCTGCGCATGATTGTTGCCAGCTTTTTGGTAAAAGACCTGCTGATCGACTGGCATGAGGGGGAGCGCTACTTCATGCAACAACTGATTGATGGCGATCTGGCGGCCAACAACGGTGGCTGGCAGTGGGCGGCCTCAACGGGCACCGACGCGGCACCGTACTTTCGCATATTCAATCCTACGACTCAGGGGGAACGCTTTGACGGAAAAGGCGAATTTATCCGCCAGTGGCTACCAGAGTTGAAAGATGTGCCGGAGAGTGACATTCATCAGCCGCAGGTGTGGGCGAAGAAAAACAACAAGAAACTCGATTATCCCGCGCCAATCGTGGAACATAAGGACGCACGTAAAAAGACATTAGACGCCTTTGAGCGCGCGCGCAGCGCGGCCTGAGGCGATCAGGGAGCCGTACTAAATGAATCATGTTGAGTTAGAACATATCGTTAATCAGCAGCTGAACACCAGCGCCTTCAGCGACTATGCGCCCAATGGTTTGCAGGTGGAGGGCCGTGCGGAAGTGAAAACCGTCATTACGGGCGTCACCGCGTGTCAGGCGCTATTAGATGAAGCGGTAAAGCGTAATGCCGATGCTATTCTGGTCCATCACGGCTATTTCTGGAAGAGCGAATCGCCGCTGATTAAAGGAATGAAACGCCAGCGCCTGCGCACGTTGCTGGTCAATGATATCAACCTGTATGGCTGGCACCTGCCGCTCGATGCCCATCCGCAACTCGGCAACAATGCACAGCTGGCAAAATTGTTTGATATTGACGTGAAAGGGGAAATTCAGCCGTTAGTGCCATGGGGCGAGCTGGCTGAACCGTTGAGCGGCGAAGCGCTGGCCGCGAAGATCGCCGAACGTTTAGGCCGTAAACCGTTGCACTGTGGTGATAACGCCCCGGCACTGATCAAACGTGTCGCCTGGTGCAGTGGCGGTGGACAGGGCTTTATTGATAGCGCGGCCGCTTTTGGCGTGGATGCCTTCATCACCGGTGAAGTCTCAGAGCAAACCATTCACAGCGCACGCGAACAAGGCCTGCACTTTTTCGCCGCCGGACATCATGCTACCGAGCGTGCCGGTATCAAGGCGCTGGGCGAATGGCTGGCGCAAAGCTACGGCCTCGACGTGACCTTTATTGATATCGACAATCCTGCCTGATTTCTCCTCTTCGCGTCCTTAACCCACGTTAAGGACGCAAATCTGTTGACACATCTCTGTCACTTTCGCATAACTTATTGACTTTCATTATAAGCAAAGCGATTTGTGGACATTTTTTGTCCGCGTTAATCATGACCGGGAGGTGGGTTTTGCAACGAGCACGTTGTTATCTACTGGGTGAGCGAGCCGTCGTGCTGGAGCTGGAACCGCCCGTTTCACTCGCCAGCCAGCAGCGCATCTGGGGACTGTGCCAACGCCTGCAGCACAATGACCAGGTTCAGGAAGCGATTCCGGGAATGAATAACCTGACGTTGCTACTGCGCGATCCGCAATTGAATGCGCTGGATGCCATTGAGCGTCTACAGCGCTGGTGGGAAGAGAGTGAGGAACAGATTCCTGAATCACGTCGGGTAGAGATTCCGGTGGTGTACGGGGGCGCGGGTGGCCCCGATCTGCAGGTGGTGGCCGAGGGTGCCAGCCTGTCGCCAAAACAGGTCGTCGAACTGCACAGCAGTGTTGATTACGTGGTCTATTTTATCGGCTTCCAGCCGGGTTTTCCCTATCTGGGCGGGTTAGATGAGCGTTTGCACACGCCGCGCCGTGCTGAACCGCGTGTCATCGTGCCCAGCGGCTCGGTAGGCATCGGTGGCAGTCAGACCGGCATTTATCCCCTGGCAGCACCAGGCGGCTGGCAACTGATCGGTCATACCCCGGTCAGCCTTTTCGATCCGTTACAGCATCCGCCGACACTGCTGCGGCCGGGTGACAGCGTGCGCTTTGTGCCGCAACAGGAGGGCGTATGTTAAACATTCTACGCGCCGGATTAATGACCTCGATTCAGGATCAGGGCCGCAACGGCTGGCGGCAATATGGCATCAGCGTCAGCGGAGCGCTGGATCAACCTTCGATGCGTACCGCCAATATGCTGGTGGGCAATCCGGAGGAGAGTGCGGTACTCGAAATTGTGCTTGGCCAGTTCAAAGCCGAATTTAAACGTGACGGTTGGTTTGCACTCACTGGGGCGGGCTGTAATGCCGATCTGGATGGCAAACCGGTGTGGACTGGCTGGCGCTTACCGGTGAAAAAAGGTCAGGTGTTGTCGCTGGCGATGCCGGTGCGCGGTATGCGTAGCTATCTGGCAGTCAATGGTGGTTTCGCCATTGATGAGATGCTCGGCTCGCACAGTACCGATCTCAAAGCTGCTTTTGGTGGTTTCCAGGGCCGTAAGTTGCAGGATGGCGATCAGCTACCGTTGGGCAAACCCTCACGAACGTTCAAGGGCAAAGCGGGCGTACGTCAACTGCTGTGGGGCAACCGTATTCGCGCCTTACCGGGCCCGGAGTATAACGAGTTCACGCGCGAAGCGCAGGAAGGTTTCTGGCGCAGCCCGTGGAAGCTGAGTCCGCAGAGTAATCGTATGGGTTATCGCATGCAGGGCCGTCAACTGCAGCGTAAAGCCACGCGTGATTTGTTGTCGCACGGGTTAGTCCCCGGCGTGGTGCAGGTGCCGCCTAATGGTCAACCGATTGTGCTGATGGCCGATGCGCAAACCACCGGCGGTTATCCGCGTATCGCCTGTGTTATCGAAGCTGACCTGTATCAACTGGCGCAGATTCGACTCGGCGAACCGATTCACTTTATCCATTGCACTCTGGAAGAAGCGCTGCTGGCGAAGCAGCATCAACAGCGCTCCTTTGACCAAATAGCCTGGGGGCTTGCACATGAAGATTGATCTTAATGCTGACCTCGGTGAAGGCAGCGCCAGCGATCAGGAGCTGCTGACGCTGGTGAGTTCAGCCAATATCGCCTGTGGATTGCACGCCGGTGATGCGCAAACCATGCTGCAATCGGTGCGCTGGGCCAAAGCCTCAGGTGTGGCGATCGGCGCCCACCCCAGCTTTCCGGATCGCGAGAACTTTGGTCGCACCGCAATGCAGCTGCCGCCGGAAACGGTGTATGCGCAGATGATCTATCAGATCGGTGCATTAAAGAGCATCGCCGAAAGTGAAGGTGAGCGTTTAGTGCATGTGAAGCCGCACGGCATGCTTTACAACCAGGCGGCAGCGGATGCCACGCTCGCCGACGCCATTGCCCGCGCGGTGAAGGCGGTGGATCCCGCATTGATACTGGTCGGTTTGGCAGGTAGTGCTTCGATCAAAGCGGCTGCGCATTATGGTCTGCGCACGCGAGAAGAGGTGTTTGCCGATCGTGGCTATCAGGCAACAGGTGCGCTGGTGCCGCGTAGCCAGCCGGGGGCGATGATTGAAGTCGCCGAGCAGGCGCTGGCACAAACGCTCACCATGGTGCAGCAGCGTCAGGTGCAGAGTATCAGCGGGGAGTGGGTGAAAGTGAATGCCGAGACCGTCTGCTTGCATGGTGATGGTGCACATGCGCTGCAATTTGCGCGCACGTTGCGTGCTGCGTTTGCTACCCATCAAATTGCTGTCACCAGTGCTTAAAAAATAACAACTCGCCCGGCACGCTGTCGGGCTTTTTATTTTCAGATGAAGGGGAAATAAATGGATAACGTGGTCAATCTCTGGCCGTTACTCGGCATTGCCACCATCGTACTGGGGTTTGTGTTGCGCTTTAACCCGGTGCTGGTAGTGATTGTTGCCGGTTTTGTTACCGGCCTGGCTGCGCATCTGCCGCTGGCCGATATTCTGGAGAAACTCGGTTCCGGCTTCCTGAATACCCGCAACCTGCCGCTGATTTTGCTGCTGCCGCTGGCCGTGATCGGTTTGCTGGAGCGCCACGGTTTGAAGGAACGCGCACAAAGCTGGATCGCGCAGATCAAAACCGCGACGGCGGGCCGTTTACTGATCGTCTATCTGTTCGTGCGTGAAATCACCGCCGCACTGGGTTTAACCAGCCTTGGTGGCCATCCGCAGATGGTGCGTCCTCTGCTGGCTCCGATGGCGGAAGGCGCCACGGAAAACCGCTATGGTGAAGTGCCCGATGAAGTGCGCCATCGCTTGCGCGCCATGTCGGCGGCTACCGATAACGTTGGCCTGTTCTTTGGTGAAGATATCTTTGTCGCCTTTGGTGCGATTATCTTCATGCACAACTTTATGCAGGAGTCGGCAGGCATCAGCACCGAGCCGCTGCATATCGCCTTGTGGGGTATTCCCACCGCACTCTGCGCCTTCCTGATCCATTCGGCGCGACTGGTGCGCCTTGACCGCCAACTGGCGCGTGAATTGGGTGCTATCAATCAGCAGGCGTTGCACGCCAAAGGCGGGAAATAATGTTTCAGCAACAATATCTGATGTGGCTGGCAGGGGTGATCCTGCTGGTGGTCGCCGTTCTCTCCTGGCGCGATGCGGCTAACCCAAGACGCTTTACGACCGGTTTATTCTGGGCGCTGTATGGCCTGATGTTCCTGATTGGTGAGGGTGCCTATCAACTGATGGGGCAGTGGGCGGGCGATGCTGTCGCCGGTAAACGCATGCTGCACATTGGCGTGGGCGTTGCCGTGGTGCTGATGGCGTTGATAGCTGGTTTTGGTGGCGTGCGTCTCGGCAGCTATCATCAGCGCAGCGATCAGCAGAAGCGTGAAAGTGCGCAGCGTTTGCGCAATAAGCTGTTTTTGCCCGCGCTGGCGATTCCGGTGGTCACCGTGATCGGCGTGCTGGCGTTTAACAACATCCCTGGCTTGCAAGATGCCGTGTTTGGCCCGGGTAATCATTCAACGCTGGTGACCCTGTTCTCGATGATGGTCGGCTGCGTGCTGGGCTGGATCATCGCGCTGCAAATCACCCATGAAAAACCGCTGCAGTCGATGCAGGAAACCCGCCGACTGCTGGATGCGGTGGGTTGGGCATTTATTCTGCCGCAAATCCTTGCCACGCTCGGTCTGTTGTTCACCAGCGCGGGCGTCGGCACCGCGATTTCACATCTGACTGAACAGTATCTGGCAGTGGACAATCGTCTGATTGCGGTCGCGGTCTATGCGATTGGCATGGCACTGCTGACCATGGTGATGGGTAATGCGTTTGCTGCCTTCCCGATAGTGACGGCTGGCATTGGGATTCCTATTCTGGTGCTGCAACACGGCGGCAATCCGGCGGTCATGGCGGCAATTGGCATGTTCTCTGGCTATTGCGGCACCTTGATGACGCCGATGGCGGCGAACTTCAACATCGTACCCGCGCGGTTACTGGAGTTGCCGGATCGAAACGGGGTGATCAAGGCTCAGGTGCCAACCGGTGTGCTACTGTTGGTGGTAAACGTATTCCTGCTCTACTTCCTGATGTTCTTGTGAGGTCGCAATGAAAACGGTATTGATGACGGCGTTTGAGCCGTTCGGTGGCGAAACCATTAACCCTTCATGGGAAGCGGTGCGCAGTTTTGACGGTAAAGTGATTGCCGGAGCCCGAATTGTGGTGCGCCAGCTACCCGTGGTGTTTGCCACCTGCGGAAAGGTGCTAACGCAAGCGCTGGATGAGATCCAACCTGACCGCGTATTGTGCGTGGGACAGGCTGGTGGGCGTGTTGATATCACCGTCGAACGTGTGGCGATTAACGTGGATGATGCGCGTATTCCCGACAACGATAATCAGCAGCCCATTGATCAACCGATCGTTGCGGATGGCCCTGCAGCCTATTTCTCTACATTACCGATCAAGGCGATGGTCGCAGCCCTGCGTGAGGTTGGTGTGCCGGCCTCGGTATCCCAAACCGCAGGAACCTTCACCTGTAACAACGTGATGTACAGCCTGCTGCACTGGCTGAAGACCACCAACAGCCAGGCACGCGGTGGCTTTATTCATATCCCCTATATGCCGGAGCAGGCGGTGAATCATCCCGGCGTCGCCAGTATGGCGACGGCCAGCGTGATCCTGGCGCTGGAAACCTCGTTGCAGGTGATGTTGAGCACTGAAAATGACATCCGCGTGGTCGGTGGAGCGACGCATTAATTAACAGGAGAAGTTATGCCTGAAGGACCGGAGATCCGCCGTGCGGCGGATCAACTGGCAGCGGCGATGGAAGGCAAGCCACTCACTGATGTGTGGTTTGCCTTTCCTGAGCTGAAAACCTATGAACCGGCATTAATGGGTGAAACCATTACGGCTTTTGAAACACGTGGCAAAGCGCTGCTAACGCACTTCTCCAATGGCTTAATCCTTTACAGCCATAACCAACTGTATGGGGTATGGCGGGTTGTATCGACCGGTACTGAACCCAACACTTCGCGGCAGTTGCGCGTGCGGCTGTCAAACGCCGAACAGACCATCCTGCTGTACAGCGCATCGGATATCGAACTGCTCAATGCGGATACCCTTGGCGCACACCCTTTTTTACAGCGTGTTGGTCCCGATGTACTGGATGCCGCATTATCGGTGGAAGCGGTGCGAGAGCGGTTACTATCGCCGCGTTTTCGTCGCCGTCAGTTCAGCGGACTGTTACTCGATCAGGCCTTTCTGGCGGGATTGGGTAATTATTTGCGCGTGGAGATTTTATGGCATGCCGGATTGCTGGCGTCGCATCGGGCGCAGGATCTCACTGAGGTACAGCTCAAGGCATTAAGTGAGGCGATGCTGGCGGTGCCCCGTTTGTCGTATCAGATGCGCGGCAGTATGAAGAAATACCATGCCGATGCGGCGTTTCGCTTTGAGGTGTTTCATCGCCAGGGCAAGACATGTCGGCGCTGCGGCACGCTGATTGAGAAGGGTACGCTATCGTCGCGACCATTTTACTGGTGCCCGGGATGTCAGTTTTGACGCGCAAGGGTGTGTGAAACAAAATACGATCAATAAAAAAGCTGCCATCTCAATGAAATGGCAGCCTTTCTTTCACACTCATTTAGCTGTGGATTACTTTTTCAGCGCCGAAGTAAATGGACGCTCGGTGTAACCGGTGTAAAGCTGACGCGGACGCGCAATCTTCATGCCTTCGTCGTGCATCTCTTTCCAGTGTGCAATCCAACCCACGGTACGCGCCATCGCGAAGATCACGGTAAACATAGACGAAGGAATACCCATCGCTTTCAGAATAATGCCAGAGTAGAAATCGACGTTTGGATAGAGTTTACGCTCGATGAAGTACGGGTCGTTCAGCGCAATGTGCTCCAGTTCCATCGCCACTTCCAGCAGGTCATCTTTCATACCCAGCTCATTCAGCACTTCGTGACAGGTTTCACGCATCACGGTGGCGCGCGGGTCATAGTTTTTGTAAACACGGTGACCGAAGCCCATCAGGCGGAACGAATCGTTTTTGTCTTTCGCGCGACGTACGAATTCCGGGATGTGCTCAACGGTGCTGATCTCTTCCAACATACGCAGGGTAGCTTCGTTGGCGCCACCGTGTGCCGGTCCCCACAGCGAAGCGATACCCGCAGCGATACAGGCAAATGGGTTTGCACCAGAAGAACCGGCGGTACGCACGGTTGAGGTAGAGGCGTTCTGCTCATGGTCGGCATGCAGAATCAGAATACGGTCCATGGCGCGTTCCAGCACCGGGTTCACTTTATACTCTTCGCACGGAGTAGCGAACATCATATGCAGGAAGTTGCCTGCGTAGGACAGGTCGTTACGTGGGTAAACGAACGGCTGGCCAATCGAATATTTGTAGCACATCGCTGCCATGGTCGGCATTTTGGACAGCAGGCGGAAGGCAGCGATTTCACGGTGACGTTCAATGTTGACGTCTAAGGAGTCGTGATAGAACGCCGCCAGAGCGCCAGTGACACCACACATGACCGCCATCGGATGCGAATCGCGGCGGAAGCCATGGAACAGTCGGGTGATTTGCTCGTGGATCATGGTGTGGCGGGTAACGGTGGTGCGGAACTCTTCAAACTGGGCTTGGGTCGGGGCTTCGCCATTCAGCAGGATGTAACACACTTCGAGGTAGTTGGAGTGGGTTGCCAGTTCGGAAATCGGGAAGCCGCGATGTAACAGAATGCCTTCATCACCATCAATAAAAGTGATTTTAGATTCGCATGACGCAGTAGAGGTGAAACCGGGATCGAAAGTGAACAGGCCATGATTGCCAAGTGTACGGACATCAACAACGTCTTGTCCCAGCGTACCTTGCATCACATCCAGTTCAACGGAAGCATTATCTTGTAGGGTTAGCGTCACTTTTTTATCTGTCATTTTTCGTCTCCATAGCGCCTTAGTAGGTAAGGATCTTAGACACCAGAATAGCCTTCATGTTGTATAAAACCACAATCTTCACAGTATCACTCTGCGGTAACGTTTGTCGTGCAGGGTTACAGGGAGATGTATTAGGGCCAGTCGGTGGCGTTCGGGCATGACATGCTGAACAGCGCGGATGTTAAAGATCCTGTCACGACATAACTTCTTGGTAACCAATAACCTGATGCTTTGTGTTGCTCGTAAAGGCAATGTTACATAACTTGAGCTTAGGGGAAAGTGTATCCCCATAACTTTTGTGCATCATAGGGCTTTAATGCGTTTGTTTGTAACTGAAATGTTGATCTTTTGTCAAATCAGATAATTAAAAATGTATGAATTGTGAAATTCGTGAGTCGGATCACTGTTCAGCCTAAATGTGACCAAAGAGATTGTAGGGGAATTGTAATCAGAATGTGATCCTCCTATACTGCCGCCAGGTCTCCGGAATACCCTGACACCAGGAGCCACCCAGCGTTTTTTTCGCTTCACTTAACACTGGATGTTGCTTTTTTGGTGGCGGTTGCAGTCTGAACACGCGCTGTGCTCTGATGCGACTCAGGTCCGGAGGAAGCAAAATAAAAAAGAGCTGTGTGGGCAAAACCGTGAAAAAACAAAGACCTGTTAACTTGGATCTCTCGACGATCCGGTTTCCCGTTACTGCAATATCGTCCATTCTCCACCGCGTCTCCGGCGTGATCACCTTTGTCGCTCTCGGAATACTGCTCTGGTTACTGGGTCTCTCTCTCTCTTCTCCTGAAGGCTTCCAGCAAGCGGCATCCATCATGGATAGCTTCTTCGCCAAATTCATTATGTGGGGCATCCTGACTGCGCTGGCGTATCACGTCGTGGGCGGCATTCGTCACATGCTGGCTGATTTTGGCTTTATGGAAGAAACCCTGCAGGTGGGAACCCGTTCCGCGCAGGCGGCTTTTGGTATCACTGTCGTGCTCTCAATTTTGGCTGGAGTCCTCGTATGGTAAGCAATGCTTCTGCATTAGGACGCAACGGTATTCATGACTGGCTGTTACTGCGTGCTGCTGCAATCTTAATGACGCTCTACATCATCTACCTTCTCGGTTTTGTGGTGATGACCGGCACCCTGACGTATGACGCCTGGCACGGCTTCTTCGCCTCTGCCTTCACTAAAGTGTTTACGATACTGACGCTGTTCTCGATTCTGATCCACGGCTGGATTGGCATGTGGCAGGTCCTGACCGACTACGTTAAACCAGTGGCAACCCGCTTGCTGCTGCAGTTTGTGATTGTGGTCGCGCTGTTGTCGTATGCCATTTATGGAATCGTTGTTGTGTGGGGTGTGTAAATGAGTTTGCCAGTCAGAGAATTTGATGCCGTGGTGATCGGCGCGGGTGGCGCGGGAATGCGCGCGGCTCTGCAAATCTCCCAATCGGGCCAGACTTGTGCCCTGTTATCCAAAGTTTTCCCAACCCGTTCTCATACCGTATCGGCGCAGGGCGGTATTACCGTTGCGCTGGGTAACACCCATGAAGATAACTGGGAATGGCACATGTACGATACCGTTAAAGGTTCCGACTATATCGGTGACCAGGACGCGATCGAATACATGTGTCACGTCGGTCCGGAAGCGATTCTGGAACTGGAACACATGGGTCTGCCTTTCTCTCGCCTTGATGACGGCCGCGTGTATCAGCGTCCGTTTGGTGGTCAGTCGAAGAATTTCGGTGGTGAGCAGGCGGCGCGTACCGCTGCGGCAGCCGACCGTACTGGCCACGCACTGCTGCATACCCTGTATCAGCAGAACCTGAAAAACAAAACCACCATCTTCTCAGAATGGTATGCGCTGGATCTGGTGAAAAACGAAGACGGTGCGATTGTCGGCTGTACCGCTATCTGCATGGAAACCGGTGAAACCGTGTATTTCAAAGCGAAAGCGACCATTCTGGCAACGGGCGGTGCAGGCCGTATTTACCAGTCCACCACTAACGCCCATATCAACACCGGTGACGGCGTAGGTATGGCACTGCGTGCCGGTGTGCCGGTGCAGGATATGGAAATGTGGCAGTTCCACCCAACCGGTATCGCTGGTGCGGGTGTGCTGGTTACCGAAGGTTGCCGTGGTGAAGGTGGCTACCTGCTGAACAAACACGGCGAACGTTTCATGGAACGTTATGCGCCAAACGCCAAAGACCTGGCGGGTCGTGACGTGGTCGCGCGCTCCATGATGGTGGAAATTCGTGAAGGCCGTGGTTGCGATGGTCCGTGGGGCCCGCACATCAAGCTGAAACTCGACCATCTGGGCGCAGAAGTTTTGGAATCGCGTCTGCCGGGTATCCTTGAGCTGTCGCGTACCTTTGCGCACGTCGATCCGATTAAAGAACCGATTCCGGTTATCCCAACCTGCCACTACATGATGGGCGGCGTGCCGACCAAAGTGACCGGTCAAGCGCTGCGCGTGAATGAGCAGGGCGAAGACGAAGTGATTCCGGGCCTGTTCGCAGTAGGCGAAATTGCTTGCGTATCAGTACACGGTGCTAACCGTCTCGGTGGTAACTCGCTGCTGGACCTGGTGGTATTTGGCCGTGCGGCGGGTGTGCACCTGCTGGAGTGCCTGGAAGAGCAGGGTGAACTGCGCGAAGCTACGCAGGAAAACATCGATGCCGCCATGGCGCGCTTCAACCGCTGGGAAAACAACACCACGGGTGAAGACCCGGTTGAAATCCGTAAAGCGCTGCAGCGTTGCATGCAGAACAACTTCTCGGTATTCCGCGAAGGTGATGCGATGCGTGAAGGTCTGGAAGAGCTGAAAGTGATTCGTGAACGCCTGAAGTCAGCGCGTCTTGATGACCGTTCGCCAGATTTCAACACCCAGCGTATCGAGTGCCTTGAGCTGGATAACCTGATGGAAACCGCGTACGCCACGGCGGTCGCCGCAAACTTCCGTACCGAAAGCCGTGGCGCACACAGCCGCTTCGACTACCCGGAACGTGATGATGCAAACTGGCTGTGTCACAGCCTCTATGTTCCGCAAACGGAAAGCATGACGCGCCGTGAGGTGAACATGCAACCGAAACTGCGTGCGGCCTTCCCGCCGAAAGCGCGTACCTACTAATTGCGGAGATCATCATGAGACTCGAATTTTCTATCTATCGTTACAACCCGGAAGTCGATGACAAACCGCGTATGCAGGAATACACGCTGGAGTCAGAAGACGGTCGTGACATGATGTTGCTGGACGCGTTGATTCGTCTGAAAGAGAAGGACCCAACGTTGGCCTTCCGTCGCTCATGCCGTGAAGGTGTATGCGGTTCTGACGGCCTCAACATGAACGGCAAAAACGGCTTGGCCTGCATCACGCCAATCTCCGCGCTGGGTAATGGCACCAAGAAAATTGTTATACGTCCACTGCCTGGTTTGCCGGTGATCCGCGACCTCGTAGTTGATATGGGACAATTCTATACGCAGTATGAGAAGATTAAGCCTTTCCTGTTGAATAATGGGGAAAATCCGCCAGCACGCGAGCATCTGCAGACCCCGGCAGACCGTGAGCACCTGGATGGATTGTACGAGTGTATTCTGTGCGCTTGCTGCTCGACCTCGTGCCCATCGTTCTGGTGGAACCCGGATAAGTTCATCGGTCCGGCAGGTTTGTTAGCCGCTTACCGTTTCCTGATCGACAGCCGCGATACCGAAACTGATGCGCGTCTGGACAATCTGAACGATGCTTTCAGTGTATTCCGCTGTCACAGCATCATGAACTGTGTGAGCGTGTGCCCGAAAGGACTAAACCCGACGCGCGCTATCGGCCATATTAAGTCGATGCTGCTGCAACGCGGGGCGTAACACACTGAAGTCACTGTCCGGGAACTTAGGTTCCCGGCAGTTTACGGAAGCCTCTATAAGCGCGGTACTGACCACGCTTATAAAGGTTCCCTTACGGGCCAGGCGCCGGTTGCGCACAGGTTCGTATCGCTGAACTCACTACGGCAAGCCGCGAAAGCGGCAACAAATGAAACCTCATAAAAAGCAGATTAATGCTTAAGGGATCACAATGCAGAACAGCGCGATGAAACCCTGGCTGGACTCCTCCTGGCTGGCCGGCGCGAACCAATCCTACATAGAGCAACTCTATGAGGATTTCCTGACCGATCCTGACTCAGTTGATGAAATGTGGCGCGAGCTGTTCCAACAGCTGCCCGGCACTGGCGTGAAACCTGAGCAGTTTCACTCCACCACGCGTGATTACTTCCGCCGCCTGGCAAAAGATGCGACCCGCTACACATCCTCAGTCACCGATCCGGCCACCAATTCCAAACAGGTTAAAGTGCTGCAGCTGATCAATGCGTTCCGCTTCCGCGGGCATCAGCACGCTAACCTCGATCCGCTCGGCCTGTGGAAACAGGATCGGGTTGCGGATCTCGAACCTTCTTATCACGATCTCACCGACGCCGATTTTCAGGAAAGCTTTAACGTAGGTTCCTTTGCTATTGGCAAAGAGACCATGAAGCTGGCTGATCTGTTCGCGGCGCTGCAGCAGACCTATTGTGGCTCGATTGGTGCAGAGTACATGCACATCAACAACACCGATGAGAAACGCTGGATTCAGCAGCGTCTGGAATCGGTGGTCGGCCATGCGTCATTCAGCAGCGACGAGAAAAAAGGTTTCCTGAAAGAGCTGACTGCGGCTGAAGGTCTGGAAAAATACCTTGGCGCGAAATTCCCAGGTGCAAAACGCTTCTCACTGGAAGGCGGTGATGCACTGGTGCCGATGCTGCGCGAAATGATTCGCCATGCAGGCAAAAGCGGTACGCGTGAAGTGGTACTGGGAATGGCACACCGTGGTCGTCTCAACGTCCTGATCAACGTACTGGGTAAAAAGCCACAGGATCTGTTTGACGAGTTCTCCGGCAAGCACAAAGAGCACCTCGGCACCGGCGACGTGAAGTACCACATGGGCTTCTCGTCTGACGTTGAAACCGAAGGTGGTTTAGTGCACCTGGCGCTGGCGTTTAACCCGTCACACCTCGAAATCGTTAGCCCAGTGGTCATGGGTTCGGTGCGTGCACGTCTGGATCGTCTGGCTGAGCCAAGCAGCAACAAAGTTCTCCCAATCACCATCCACGGTGATGCGGCGGTGATCGGCCAGGGCGTGGTGCAGGAAACCCTGAACATGTCTGCGGCGCGTGGTTACGAAGTGGGCGGTACCGTTCGCATCGTGATTAACAACCAGGTCGGTTTCACCACCTCGAACCCGAAAGATGCGCGTTCAACGCCTTACTGCACCGACATCGGCAAAATGGTTCTGGCGCCAATCTTCCACGTGAATGCGGACGATCCAGAAGCGGTGGCCTTCGTGACTCGCCTGGCGCTGGATTATCGCAACACCTTTAAACGCGACGTGTTTATCGATCTGGTGTGCTACCGCCGTCACGGCCATAACGAAGCGGATGAGCCAAGTGCAACCCAGCCGCTGATGTATCAGAAAATCAAGAAACACCCAACGCCACGTAAGATCTACGCCGATCAGCTGGAAAGCGAAGGTGTGGCGACGTTAGAAGATGCGACCGAACTGGTCAATCTCTACCGTGATGCGTTGGATGAAGGCGAATGCGTGGTGCCAGAATGGCGTCCGATGAGCCTGCACTCCTTCACCTGGTCGCCGTACCTGAACCACGAGTGGGATGAAAACTATCCTGCCACGGTTGAGTACAAACGCCTGCAAGAGCTGGCGCGCCGCATCAGCAGCGTACCGGAAGCGGTAGAAGTGCAGTCGCGCGTGGCGAAGATTTACAACGACCGTAAAGAGATGGCGGAAGGCAACAAGCCATTTGACTGGGGCGGCGCGGAAAACCTGGCGTACGCCACGCTGGTAGATGAAGGCATTCCTGTCCGTCTGTCGGGTGAAGACTCCGGCCGCGGTACCTTCTTCCACCGCCATGCGGTGATCCACAACCAAACCAACGGCTCAACCTACACCCCGCTGCACCATGTCCATAACGGCCAGGGTCAGTTCAAGGTCTGGGATTCCGTGCTGTCAGAAGAAGCGGTACTGGCCTTTGAATATGGCTATGCCACCGCAGAACCGCGCGTGCTGACCATTTGGGAAGCGCAGTTCGGCGACTTCGCCAACGGTGCTCAGGTGGTCATCGACCAGTTCATCAGCTCTGGCGAGCAGAAGTGGGGCCGTATGTGTGGCTTGGTGATGCTGCTGCCACACGGTTATGAAGGCCAGGGTCCAGAGCACTCCTCTGCGCGTCTGGAGCGCTATCTGCAACTCTGTGCTGAACAGAACATGCAGGTGTGCGTGCCGTCAACGCCAGCACAGGTTTACCACATGCTGCGCCGTCAAGCGCTGCGCGGTATGCGTCGTCCGCTGATCGTGATGTCACCGAAATCGCTGCTGCGCCATCCGCTGGCGGTCTCCAGCCTGGAAGAACTGGCCAATGGCAGCTTCCAACCGGCGATTGGCGAGATTGACGATCTGGATCCGAAACAAGTGAAACGCGTGGTGATGTGTTCCGGTAAGGTTTATTACGATCTGCTGGAACAGCGTCGCAAGAATGAGCAGACCGATGTCGCCATCGTGCGTATCGAACAGCTCTATCCGTTCCCGCACAAAGTGGTGCAGGACGTATTGAAAAATTATGCGCATGTGCAGGATTTCGTCTGGTGTCAGGAAGAGCCACTGAACCAGGGCGCATGGTATTGCAGTCAGCATCATTTCCGCGAAGTGGTTCCATTCGGTGCGTCACTGCGTTACGCAGGTCGTCCGGCTTCTGCTTCACCAGCCGTGGGCTACATGTCCGTACATCAACAACAGCAGCAAGACCTGGTTAACGACGCGCTGAACCTTGGTTAATTAAAAGGAAAGAAAATGAGTAGCGTAGAAATTCTGGTTCCCGATTTGCCTGAATCCGTAGCGGACGCAACGGTTGCAACCTGGCACAAAAAACCCGGCGATGCGGTCAGTCGCGATGAAGTACTGGTTGAGATTGAAACGGACAAAGTTGTGCTTGAAGTGCCTGCTTCAGCAGACGGTGTACTGGAAGCGATTCTGGAAGACGAAGGCGCAACGGTGCTCTCGCGCCAGCTGTTAGGCCGCCTGGTGGAAGGCAACAGCGGTGGTAAAGAGACCTCTGCGAAAGTAGAAACGAAAGAAGCGACACCAGAACAGCGTAAAACCGCGTCTCTGGAAGATGAGAGCAACGATGCGCTGAGCCCAGCGGTTCGTCGCCTGATCGCTGAAAACAACCTCGACGCCAGCCAGATCAAAGGCACCGGTGTGGGTGGTCGTCTGACGCGTGAAGATGTTGAGAAGCATGTTGCGAAGAAAGCCGATGGCGCGAAAGCGGCGCCTGCAGCAGCGGCCGCGGCACCACAGGCTGCTGTGGCTAACCGCAGCGAAAAACGCGTACCAATGACGCGTCTGCGTAAGCGTGTGGCTGAGCGTCTGCTGGAAGCGAAAAACAGCACCGCGATGCTGACCACCTTCAACGAAATCAACATGAAGCCGATCATGGATCTGCGTAAGCAGTACGGCGACGCGTTTGAGAAACGTCACGGTGTGCGTCTGGGCTTCATGTCCTTCTATATCAAAGCGGTGGTTGAAGCCCTGAAACGCTATCCAGAAGTGAACGCTTCTATCGATGGCGAAGATGTGGTTTACCACAACTACTTCGACGTCAGCATCGCGGTTTCTACGCCGCGTGGCTTGGTAACCCCAGTGCTGAAAGATGTTGATGCGCTGAGCATGGCTGACATCGAGAAGAAAATTAAAGAACTGGCGGTGAAAGGCCGTGACGGTAAGCTGACGGTTGACGAGCTGACCGGCGGTAACTTCACCATCACCAACGGTGGCGTGTTCGGTTCCCTGATGTCTACCCCGATCATCAACCCACCGCAGAGCGCGATTCTGGGCATGCACGCGATCAAAGAGCGCCCGATGGCGGTCAATGGTCAGGTTGTCATCCTGCCAATGATGTATCTGGCTCTCTCTTACGACCACCGTCTGATCGATGGCCGTGAATCCGTTGGCTATCTGGTCGCGGTGAAAGAGATGCTGGAAGATCCAGCACGTCTGCTGCTGGACGTCTAATTTTCGCCGGGCGCATCGCACAACGGTGCGCCCAAACTCATATCTGAATGGATAGAACATCATGAACTTACATGAATACCAGGCGAAGCAGTTGTTTGCTCGCTATGGCATGCCAGCTCCAACTGGTTACGCCTGCGCTACGCCACGTGAAGCAGAAGAAGCCGCCTCTAAAATTGGCGCAGGTCCGTGGGTAGTAAAATGTCAGGTACATGCCGGTGGCCGCGGTAAAGCGGGTGGCGTGAAAGTGGTGAACAGCAAGGAAGATATCCGTGCATTTGCTGAGCATTGGTTGGGCAAGCGTCTGGTGACCTACCAAACTGATGCTGATGGCCAGCCGGTAAACCAGATTCTGGTTGAAGCAGCGACTGACATCGACCAGGAACTGTATCTGGGTGCGGTGGTTGACCGTGCTACCCGTCGCGTGATCTTCATGGCTTCAACTGAAGGCGGCGTGGAAATCGAGAAAGTGGCGGAAGAAACCCCGCACCTGATCCACAAAATGGCGCTGGATCCACTGGCCGGTCCTCAGCCTTATCAAGGTCGTGAACTGGCGTTCAAACTGGGTCTGTCCGGTAAGCAAGTTAGCCAGTTCACCAAAATCTTCATGGGTCTGGCGACCATGTTCCTGGAGCGCGACCTGGCGATGGTTGAGATCAACCCGCTGGTGATCACCAAGCAGGGCGATCTGATCTGCCTCGATGGCAAGCTGGGCGCCGACGGTAACGCACTGTTCCGTCAGCCTGAGCTGCGTGAAATGCGCGATCCAAGCCAGGAAGACCCACGTGAAGCACACGCAACTCAGTGGGAACTGAACTACGTTGCGCTGGATGGCAACATCGGCTGTATGGTAAACGGTGCCGGTCTGGCAATGGGTACCATGGACATCGTGAAACACCACGGTGGCCAGCCTGCTAACTTCCTCGATGTCGGCGGCGGCGCGACCAAAGAGCGCGTAACCGAAGCCTTCAAAATCATCCTGTCTGACGATGCTGTTAAAGCGGTATTCGTTAACATCTTCGGCGGCATCGTGCGTTGCGACCTGATCGCAGACGGCATCATCGGTGCAGTTGCAGAAGTGGGTGTGAACGTGCCAGTAGTGGTACGTCTGGAAGGTAACAACGCCGAGCTGGGCGCGAAGAAACTGGCCGACAGCGGTCTGAACATCATTGCAGCAACCAGCCTGACAGACGCTGCGCAGCGTGTTGTTGCTGCCGCGGAGGGTAAATAATGTCCATTCTTATCGACAAAAACACCAAAGTCATTTGCCAGGGTTTCACCGGTGGCCAGGGGACTTTCCACTCTGAGCAGGCTTTGGCCTATGGTACGCAGCTGGTTGGCGGTGTCACGCCAGGCAAAGGCGGCACCACGCATCTGGGTCTGCCAGTGTTCAACACCGTGCGTGAAGCGGTAGAAGCCACAGGCGCGACCGCGACCGTGATCTACGTTCCAGCTCCGTTCTGCAAAGACGGTATCCTGGAAGCCATCGACGCAGGCATCAAACTGATCATCACCATCACCGAAGGTATCCCAACGCTGGATATGCTGACCGTGAAAGTGAAACTGGATGAAGCTGGCGTGCGCATGATCGGCCCGAACTGCCCAGGCGTGATCACCCCAGGCGAATGTAAGATCGGTATCATGCCGGGCCACATTCACCAGCCAGGCCGTGTCGGTATCGTATCCCGTTCAGGCACCCTGACTTATGAAGCCGTTAAGCAGACCACTGACATCGGCTACGGCCAGTCAACCTGCGTGGGCATCGGTGGTGACCCGATCCCAGGTTCCAACTTCATCGATATCCTGAAAATGTTCCAGGATGACCCACAGACCGAAGTGATCGTGATGATCGGTGAGATCGGTGGTAGCGCTGAAGAAGAAGCTGCAGCCTTCATCAAAGAGCACGTGACCAAGCCAGTTGTCGGTTACATCGCAGGTGTGACTGCACCGAAAGGCAAGCGTATGGGCCACGCAGGCGCCATCATTGCCGGTGGTAAAGGCACCGCTGACGAGAAATTCGCAGCGCTGGAAGCGGCCGGTGTGAAAACCGTGCGCAGCCTGGCTGACATCGGCGACGCCGTTAAAGCGGTTCTGCCAATCAAATAAGCCGTCACTTGTGATGCGCATGAAGCCACCTTCGGGTGGCTTTTTTTTTTATGCCTGAAAGGGCAGGGGAAGCCAGTGGCAACAACGCCCTGTGCAGAGTCATACAAAAAGCAGGGAAAAACCGTAACGGAGATAAAATCTGCGGCTATGCTTACTGAGTTGGTAAGGTAAAGATAGGAAAATGTGCGTGATTTCACATGAGAAATTAAACCTTAGCATCCGGTATTTACGTTAAAAAAATACGGGAGAAGTAATTATTTCCTTAATTGCATCACGCGTTCATGACAACTAATTAACAACAACGCTAACACTACATATCTGAAAAAATATTGTCTTAATCCAGATCAATAAAGCGTGAGATATAACAAACTTTACTGCTGGCATCACGCACGACAAACGGTATAAATTGCGCTGCATCAATTCAGTCTTTTCCGCGAATTTTCAGGAGTTTGAGCCAGGCGTTGTTAGCGCAATTCTGTCGCCTCCTTGCATCACACTCCCGCTCGAAACAGATTGAAGCGATCGGTTTTTCGGGAAATTTTCAACACTGTTACTCACTCATTTCGGGCTACAGATTTCTCTGTTCTGTCAGTAATAAAACTGGAATCAATAATCAGTCGTTCCTGGATCTTATTCTGCACGTCAATGTTCGTTGTTTACCGTTGTCAGCCGCAGAGTAAATTCATGCGAGGAGCAAGGAGTCATCATGTTAGATATTGTCGAGCTGTCGCGTTTACAGTTTGCCCTGACGGCGATGTACCATTTCCTGTTCGTCCCTTTAACGCTGGGTATGGCGTTTTTGTTGGCGATCATGGAAACCGTATATGTCCTGACGGGTAAGCAAATTTATAAAGATATGACCAAGTTCTGGGGCAAGTTGTTCGGTATCAACTTTGCGCTGGGTGTCGCAACCGGTCTCACCATGGAGTTTCAGTTCGGGACCAACTGGTCATATTACTCCCACTACGTCGGCGATATCTTTGGTGCGCCGCTCGCCATTGAAGGCTTGATGGCGTTCTTCCTTGAATCCACCTTTGTTGGTCTGTTCTTCTTCGGTTGGGATCGCCTCGGCAAAGTCCAGCACCTGGCGGTGACCTGGCTGGTGGCGCTCGGTTCTAACATGTCCGCACTGTGGATTCTGGTGGCAAACGGGTGGATGCAAAACCCGATCGCCTCTGAATTCAATTTCGAAACCATGCGCATGGAGATGGTGAGCTTCTCCGAGCTGGTGCTCAACCCAGTTGCGCAGGTGAAATTTGTTCACACCGTGGCGGCAGGGTACACCGCTGGCGCGATGTTCGTGCTGGGCATCAGTGCCTGGTATCTGCTGAAAGGCCGTGATGTGGCTTTCGCTAAGCGCTCATTCGGTATTGCCGCCAGCTTCGGCATGGCGGCGATCCTGTCCGTGATCGTGCTGGGTGATGAATCCGGTTATGAAATGGGTGACGTACAGAAAACCAAACTCGCAGCAATTGAAGCTGAGTGGGAAACGCAGCCTGCACCTGCGGCCTTCACGCTGTTTGGTATTCCCGATCAGGATTCGCAGGAGAACAAGTACGCCATTCAAATCCCGTATTTGCTCGGGTTGATTGCGACGCGATCGGTGGATACGCCGGTTACCGGTCTGAAAGATCTGCTGTCGCAACATGAAGTGCGTATCCGCAACGGCATGAAAGCTTACGCGTTGCTGAACGAACTGCGTGCGGGGAGCAAAGACCCGGCGGTGCGTAGCCAGTTCGAAGCCAGCAAACAAGATCTCGGTTATGGCTTGCTACTGAAGCGCTATACCCCGGATGTCGCCAATGCGACCGAAGCGCAGATTCAGAAGGCCACGCAGGATTCGATTCCACGTGTGGCTCCGCTCTATTTCGCCTTCCGCATCATGGTGCTGTGTGGCGTGCTGCTGCTCGGCATTATCGCGCTCTCATTCCTGAGTGTGATTCGTAACCGCATCGGCAAGAGCCGCTGGTTGCTCAAGGCGGCGCTGTACGGTATTCCGCTGCCGTGGATTGCCATCGAGTCAGGTTGGTTTGTCGCTGAGTATGGTCGTCAGCCGTGGGCAATTGGTGAAGTCCTACCGACTGCGGTGGCGAACTCATCACTGACGGTCGGCGATCTGCTGTTCTCGATGATTTTGATTTGCGGTCTTTACACCCTTTTCCTGGTGGCGGAAATGTACCTGATGTTCAAGTTCGCCCGTCTGGGTCCTAGCAGCCTGAAAACAGGTCGCTACCATCATGAGACCGTGAAAGCGGCTGCTCAGCCCGTGCGTGGATAAGGAGAGCAACCATGTTTGATTATGAAGTATTGCGCTTTGTCTGGTGGCTGCTGATTGGCGTGCTGCTGATTGGCTTTGCGGTCACCGACGGTTTCGATATGGGCGTGGGTATGCTCACTCGCATTCTCGGCCGTACCGATACCGAACGCCGCATCATGATAAACAGCATCGCCCCGCACTGGGACGGCAACCAGGTGTGGCTGATCACCGCTGGTGGCGCGCTGTTTGCCGCCTGGCCAATGGTGTATGCCGCAGCGTTTTCCGGCTTCTATGTGGCGATGATTCTGGTGCTGGCTTCGCTGTTCTTCCGCCCGGTGGGTTTTGACTACCGTTCGAAGATTGAGGACATGCGCTGGCGTAACACCTGGGACTGGGGCATTTTCATCGGCAGCTTCGTTCCACCGCTGGTGATTGGCGTGGCCTTCGGCAACCTGTTGCAGGGGGTACCTTTCCATGCGGATGAGTATCTGCGCCTGTTCTACACCGGTAACTTCTTCCAGTTGCTGAACCCGTTTGGTTTGCTGGCGGGGGTGATCAGCGTCGCGATGATCCTGACGCAAGGGGCGACCTATCTGCAGATGCGTACCAACGGCGAACTGCATCTGCGTGCGCGTGGCACTGCGCAAATCAGTGCGCTGGTGATGATGGTGTGCTTCGTATTAGCCGGTGTGTGGGTGAAATACGGTATTGATGGCTATGTGGTGAAAAGCGTCATCGATCATCACGCTGCATCCAACCCGCTAGGTAAAGAAGTGGTGCGTGAAGCCGGTGCGTGGATGGTGAACTTTGAGCAGACGCCAATCCTGTGGCTGTTCCCGCTGCTTGGCGTGGTACTGCCGCTGCTGACAGTGCTCTGTTCGCGCATGGAGAAGGGCGCCTGGGCGTTTGTCTTTTCTTCATTGACGCTGGCATGCGTCATCATGACCGCAGGCATCGCGATGTTCCCGTTCATTATGCCTTCCAGCACCGTGCCGGGCATTAGCCTGACCATGTGGGATGCCACCTCAAGCCTGCTGACGCTGAAAGTGATGACCTTCGCCGCCATCATCTTTGTCCCGATTATCCTCGCCTATACCGCGTGGTGTTATTACAAGATGTTTGGCCGTATCACCAAAGAACACATTGAGAGCAATACGCACTCCCTGTACTGATTAAGGAGATTGAGCATGTGGTATTTTGCCTGGATTCTTGGCACTTTGCTGGCCTGTGCGTTTGGCGTGATCACGGCGCTGGCGATTGAGCAAGCAGAAGAGAGTGGCGCAAAGGATAAACAACACTGATGCGCACACTGATTCAGACGCTGTATCGTCTGATGGACAAGGGCCCGTTACGGGCCCTTTCGCTGATACTGGCGCTGTGGCTGGCGGGCTGTGTTATCTGGCAACCGTCACGCTTTGCCGCCCGCACCAGCGACTTAGCCATCTGGCATGGATTATTGATGATTTGGGCGGTGTGCACTGGGGTGATTCATGGTACGGGCTTCCGTCCATTGCAAACGCGCTGGCGAGCCGTGTTTTCACCGTTGCCCGCGATGATCGTACTGATTCTGGGAATCTATTGGTTCTATCATTGAGTCCCCGATGCTGTTTTTATCCGCTTTATTCGGGCGCTGACGTGAGTTTATGTCAGTGCCTGGTCAAGAAATATCCTGAAATTCCTTCCAGTTGTTAACGTGTGATAATTATTTTCTCCTGGCTCTGGCGGACCATTCCCAAGCCGATCTCACTTGCGTATAGTAGCAACGTTTAAAATGAGACCGGGATGTAGAGTGAGTAAAACGCTGTTTCGCTGGCCGGTTCGGGTCTATTACGAAGACACCGACGCCGGTGGTGTGGTTTACCACGCCAGTTATCTTGCTTTCTATGAACGAGCACGTACCGAGATGTTGCGCCAGCACCATTTCAATCAACAAGCCCTGTTGGAAGAACAGGTGGCGTTTGTGGTACGACGCATGACGATAGACTTTGTTGCCGCAGCACGTCTTGACGATCTTCTGGATATCCAGAGTGAAGTGACCGCCATGACTCGCGCCACCATGACGTTCTCGCAGCGTATCGTGAATGCAGAAGGCAAAGTGCTGAATGAAGCAGAAGTCCTGATTGCCTGCATCAACCCACATCTAATGAAGCCGATTGCGCTTCCCAAGTCTATTGTCGCGGAGTTCAAGCAGTGACTGACATGAATGTTCTTGATTTGTTCCTGAAGGCGAGCCTTCTGGTCAAACTTATCATGTTGATTTTGATCGGCTTTTCTATTGCCTCATGGGCGATCATTATTCAGCGCACGCGCATCCTGAATGCAGCGGGTCGCGAAGCCGAAGCCTTTGAAGATAAGTTCTGGTCAGGTATCGAATTATCGCGCCTGTATCAGGAAAGCCAGGGGCGCCGCGATGAACTGGGCGGTTCTGAGCAAATTTTCTATTCGGGCTTCAAAGAGTTCGCCCGTTTGCATCGTGCAAACAACCACGCACCCGAAGCGGTGGTAGAGGGTGCCAGCCGTGCGATGCGCATCTCAATGAACCGTGAGCTGGAAGCGCTGGAAAACCACATTCCTTTCCTTGGCACCGTCGGTTCTATCAGCCCGTATATCGGTCTGTTCGGTACGGTGTGGGGGATTATGCACGCCTTTATCGCGCTTGGCGCGGTGAAGCAGGCGACGTTGCAGATGGTTGCCCCGGGTATTGCCGAAGCGTTGATCGCCACGGCAATCGGTTTGTTCGCGGCCATTCCTGCCGTTATGGCGTATAACCGTCTGAACCAGCGTGTCAATAAGCTGGAGCAGGGCTACGACAACTTTATGGAAGAGTTCACGGCTATCCTGCATCGTCAGGCTTTCTCCACCGACAACACGAAGTAAGTCGAGGTTAACGATGGCCAGAACCCGTGGTCGCGGGCGCCGCGACCTTAAGTCGGAAATCAACATAGTTCCACTGCTGGACGTGCTGTTGGTGTTGCTGCTCATCTTTATGGCAACCGCGCCGATTATTACGCAGAGCGTGGAAGTGGATCTGCCTGATGCGACCGATTCGAAAACGGTCTCAACGGATGATAATCCTCCGGTCATTGTTGAAGTGGCTGGCGTCGGGCAATACAGCCTGGTAGTGGATCACGATCGTATGACGCAGCTGCCGCCGGAACAGGTGGTGAGTGAAGCACAGCGTCGCATTGAAGCCAATCCGAAGACGGTGTTCCTGATTGGTGGAGCGAAAGACGTGCCTTACGACGAAATCATCAAGGCGTTGAACCTGTTACATCAGGCAGGCGTGAAATCTGTCGGTTTGATGACACAGCCGATTTAAAGCGAACCGTTTTTGGGATCCGAGAGTGTCGAAGGTAACCGAGCAGAACGACAAGTTAAAACGCGCGATAATCATTTCGGTGATTCTGCACATCGTGCTGATCGCCCTGCTGATCTGGAGCTCGTTTAACGAAAAGATCGAATCCAGCGGCGGTGGCGGCGGCAGTGACATTGATGCCGTGATGGTCGATTCCGGCGCGGTGGTTGAACAGTACAATCGCCAGCAGAATCAACAGCGTGACAGCCAGCGTGCGGCACAACAGCGCCAGAAGCAGGCGCAGCAGCAGGCTGAAGAGTTGCAGCAGAAGCAAGCCGCTGAGCAGCAGCGTCTGAAAGAGCTGGAAAAAGAGCGTTTACAGGCGCAGCAGGACGCCAAAGAACAGGCGAAACAGCAGGCTGAGCAACAGAAAGCCGCTGAAGCAGCAGCCAAGCAGGCTCAAGACCAGCAGAAAGCGGCGGAAGCTGCTGCGGCAAAAGCCAAAGCCGATGCGAAAGCAGAAGCAGATGCCCAAGCTAAAGCGGCTGCAGATGCCAAAGCCAAAGCGGTAGAAGAGGCGAAGCAGGCAGCGGCAGACGCGAAGAAGAAAGCGGATGAGCAGGCCAAAGCAGCGGCTGCTGAAGCGGCGAAAGAGAAAGCAGTAGAGCAAGCCAAAGCCGCCGCCGAAGCGAAAGCGCAAGCTGCCGCCGAGGCCAAAGCACAGGCTGCTGCGGACGCTAAAGCGAAAGCGGCTCAGGAAGCGAAAGAAGCTAAAGAGCAGGCAGCGGCAGAAGCGAAAGAAAAAGCCGCTGAGGCAGCAAAAGAGAAAGCGGCTGCCGATGCGAAAGCCAAAGCAGATGCTGCGGCGAAAGCGAAAGCCGATGCAGCGGCAAAAGCAAAAGCCGCAGCGGATGCCAAAAAGAAAGCGGCAGCTGAGGCAGCGAAGAATGAAAGTGACGTTGATGACCTGTTAGGTGGACTCTCGTCTGGTAAGAATGCACCGAAAAGTGGCACGGCTTCTGGCGGTGCGGCAGGGCAGGGGAATCAGAAGAAAGCGGGTGCGTCAGGCGCAGAGATTAACTCTTATATGGGCCAGGTCGTTGGCGCGATTCAAAGTCGCTTCTATGATGCGGATACGTATAAGGGAAAAGAGTGTAACCTGCGTATCAAATTGGCGCCGGATGGTTTGCTGATTGATGTGAAAGCAGAAGGTGGTGATCCGGCTCTGTGCCAGGCTGCTATCACGGCTGCAAAACAGGCTCATATTCCTAAGCCGCCATCGCAAGCGGTGTATGAAGTGTTTAAAAACGCCCCAATGCGTTTCAAACCGGAATAATGCAGTAACCCACGGCAGGTTGAACTAAGGTTAGCTTGCTGTATTTTATGAGTACTCGTGTTTTTTCAGGAACTGTGCGAATTATCGTGGACTCAGGTTCAGATAAGGGAGAAAAGATGAAGCAGGCACTTCGTGTAACCTTAGGTTTTTTTGTACTGCTGTGGGCGGCGATGCTGCACGCAGAAGTGCGCATTGAAATTACGCAGGGCGTGAATACCGCACGCCCAATTGGTGTGGTGCCGTTCAAATGGGCAGGCCCAGGCGCGGCGCCAGAAGACATTGGCGGCATCGTGGCGGCTGACTTGCGCAACAGCGGTAAATTCAACCCGCTGGATCGCTCACGTCTGCCGCAGCAGCCGACCAGCGCGCAGGAAGTGCAACCTGCTGCCTGGAGCGCATTGGGTATTGATGCGGTTGTCGTGGGTCAGGTCACGCCGAACCCGGATGGTAGCTACCAGATCGCTTACCAACTGGTGGACACCGGCGGTGCACCGGGCACGGTGCTGGCGCAGAACTCTTACAAAGTCACCAAGCAATGGCTGCGTTATGCAGGCCACACCGCCAGTGATGAAGTGTTTGAGAAGCTGACCGGTATCAAAGGCGCATTCCGCACGCGTATCGCGTATGTGGTGCAAACCAACGGCGGCCAGTTCCCGTATGAATTGCGCGTATCTGACTACGATGGTTACAACCAGTTTACCGTGCACCGTTCACCAGAACCGTTGATGTCACCGGCCTGGTCTCCAGACGGTAGCAAAGTGGCCTACGTGACCTTTGAAAGCGGTAAGTCGGCGTTAGTGGTACAAACGCTGGCAAACGGTGCCATTCGTCAGGTTGCTTCTTACCCGCGCCACAACGGTGCACCGGCCTTCTCGCCGGATGGTTCAAAACTGGCGTTCGCGCTGTCTAAAACTGGCAGCCTGAACTTGTACGTGATGGATCTGGCCTCAGGTCAGACGCGTCAGGTGACCGACGGTCGCTACAACAGCACCGAACCGACCTGGTTCCCGGATAGCCAGACACTGGCCTATACCTCGGATCAGGCAGGTGCGCCTCAGATTTATAAAGTGGGTATCAACGGCGGTGCGCCACAACGTATTACCTGGGAAGGTTCTCAGAACCAGGATGCGGATGTGTCAACTGACGGCAAAACCATGGTGATGATCAGCAGCGCCGGTGGCGCTCAGCATGTCGCCAAACAGGATCTGGTAACGGGAGCCGTTCAAACAATAACGGACACGTTCCTGGATGAGACGCCAAGTCTGGCGCCTAACGGCACGATGGTAATCTATAGCTCTACTCAGGGGATGGGTTCCGTGTTGCAGTTGGTTTCAACAGATGGGCGTTTCAAAGCGCGTCTTCCGGCAACTGATGGACAGGTCAAATTCCCTGCCTGGTCGCCGTATCTGTAATGCATGAGTCCCCTGCATAGCGGGGGATGACAATGTATAGCAAACAAAATAATAGGATAAAGAAATGCAACTGAACAAAGTGCTGAAGGGTTTGATGCTGGCTCTGCCGGTAATCGCGGTAGCTGCATGTAGCTCGCACAAAAACAACAACAACGACCAGACTGGTATGGGCGCAGACAACGGCGCTTACGGTGCTGGCCAGAACGGTAACATGTCTTCTGATGAGCAAGCGCGTCTGCAGATGCAGCAGCTGCAGCAGAACAACATCGTTTACTTCGGTCTGGATAAGTATGATGTGGCTTCTGACTACGCTCAGATGCTGGATCAGCACGCAGCATTCCTGCGTGGCAACCCGTCTTACAAAGTGACCATCGAAGGTCATGCGGATGAGCGCGGTACTCCAGAATACAACATCGCCCTGGGCGAACGTCGTGCTAACGCCGTTAAAATGTACCTGCAGGGTAAAGGCGTTTCTGCTGACCAGATGTCTATCGTATCTTACGGTAAAGAAAAACCAGCTGTACTGGGTCATGACGAAGCGGCTTACGCTAAAAACCGTCGTGCCGTACTGGTTTACTAAGAGCATTACATGATGAGTAACTTCAGACTTCATCTATTGAGTCTGTCGTTACTGGTTGGCGTAGCGGCCCCCTGGGCCGCTAATGCCCAGGCGTCAATCAGTAGCGTTGGCTCTGGCTCGGTCGAAGACCGTGTCACCAATCTTGAACGTATCTCCAATGCCCAGGCTCAGCTTCTGCAGCAGTTGCAGCAGCAGATGAGTGACAACCAAAGCGATATCGATTCGCTGCGCGGCCAAATCCAGCAGAACAGCTATCAACTGAATCAGGTGATTGAGCGCCAAAAGCAGCTCTATCAGCAGATCGATACGTTGAGCAGCGGTAATGCGGGTGCACAGGCGAGTGGTGGCGGTGATGCCGCAGCGGCTGGTGCAGCAGCGGGAAACGCTGATGCAGGTGGTAGCAATGCCAGTGGAAGTGCCGCTGCCCCTGCACAAACCGGCGATGCGAATACCGATTACAACGCAGCAGTCGCGCTGATTCTTGAGAAGAAGCAGTTCGATCAGGCCATTACGGCCCTGCAGGCGTGGGTGAAGAAATATCCCGACTCCACCTATCAGCCCAATGCCAATTACTGGCTCGGTCAGTTGTATTACAACAAGGGCAAGAAAGATGATGCCGCTTACTATTTTGCCACTGTGGTAAAAAATTACGCGAAATCGCCGAAAGCCCCGGAAGCGCTGTTTAAGGTTGGTGTGATCATGCAAGAGAAGAACGATACGGCGAAAGCCAAAGCGGTCTATCAACAAGTGATCAAACAATTCCCGACCAGCGAGTCTGCTAAGCTGGCGCAAAAGCGTCTGGCTGGGATGTAATTTGTGCAGCAGAGACCGGATTTCGTATGATTTCTGGTCTTGCAGCATGAAAGGTAAGCAATTGAGTGATTTGGTGATAAATAAGGGTTGCGCCCTCCCGCTAAATCAGTAATATATGCCGCCGTTGCCCGGGCAGTTTAACAAAGCGTCCGGCAGCCTGAAGATGGGTCGTTAGCTCAGTTGGTAGAGCAGTTGACTTTTAATCAATTGGTCGCAGGTTCGAATCCTGCACGACCCAC
>NZ_JBGMNK010000022.1:0-48999 GCF_051336905.1 Pantoea sp. C8B4 | reverse complement strand
CTTCATGGGGATGTCCTCATGTGGCTTATGAAGACATTACTAACATCGCGGTGTATTAATCAACGGGGAGCAGGTCACAGTAGCCATTGAGCGTAACCGATTGCAGCACTTTGCTATTGAGATTGACCCGGGGATGCTGAAGCTGCAGTTGCGCTCATTATACGAACTGGTTTACCGGCCAGCGTTTCTCGTTATTCAGTACGACGAGGAAGATAATTCATGGAACTCTGAGCTGCGCCAGAGGATTATTGCTTTCGAAACTGCGTTCCTAAATACGACCATTCATGGCGAATATCACCACGCCATGTGCCCGGCATGTGAAAGTTGGTCACATTTTATCATTTATGAGGGAGAAAATTTTCCCATACGAACAAGCTGCAGCTGCTGCGGATATGGGCTGAACGAGCTTAAAAGTTGGGACTATCATGAATGTCCAGAGTGCGGTGGTGCAGGTATTGTTTACGATTCTTCGCGTGAAGCTGGTGTGTGCTTGTGGCACAAGTGTTATTACAGTAAGGAAGGGGGATTCGTAGATATGTTACCTTGTGAGTGTGGTGGATGGGAAATTGAAGACCGCTGCACAGAATGTAGCGAGGATGACGATTAATTACTCCATTAGAGAGTATGTTAATGGGCAAAGCCACATCCCATCGCTGCAAGTAGTGATTGTATAAAGTTATTAAAATCAATGTGATGCATAGGTGCGCAAAATACTTATTATGTTAAATAATATATTGGAAAATGAAAACATAATTACGGCGGTATATATGTCTTTCATCCTGAATACCTAAAACAATAAGGCCCCTCTCCATGGCACCAGTACGCCGATAAATGTATGCGTGCAACAATCCTTACCTTGTGGTTTTTTGACAAGTCACCAAATTCATTATCACGTCTAAGGGTTGCTATGAGCAACTAAGCCTATTTTGCGTTCAATTAAGGCTGCTTCATAGCTTTTTTAATTGCATTGGTTTCATCATCAATCCATTTTTTGTTTTTTAGCATTACTTCTTTGAAATTAGCCATGCTGTAAAATTCAGATGGATTCATGTTGTTCCCTACTCCTTGGACAACATCTGGTGTATCGGTGCCTTCCCATTGATTCCAGAAACTATTCAAATCTAATAGTGCATAAATGTAGTCATCATTCAAATTTTCCAAAAGCCTCATAAATGAAACTAGTCTCCACTTTCTTGCCGACAGATGTATGTCTATATTGTCCCACTCTGCAAGTCGCTCAAGATGTTTTAAGGTTTCATCAGAAATCTCATTACAATAGGCAAGTTCGGCTACAGAAATAAAAACGTCATTTTCTTCATCAACTTCGTTGATTTTATTGCATGCATAATCGCTAATGTCTGCAGGGTCAATTGATACGCCTGGAAGGCCTTTTACGCCTATGCAAAGTGTTCCCCAATCAAGCCATTGGAGTTTTTTCAATGAATTCAATTTGCTATTGTTCATGGTTTAGTTGGAACTCCATTAACTTTTTCGCCTGACACAAACATACGATGGCTTACCCTACCTAAGTTGGGGTCAATGATCTCTTAAATTCCCCGGATCTCCCGATGTCGTCACCTACCTACCACAAAAATCACAGCTTAAATCTAACCCAACGAACACCCTGCGTCTGATTCTGCACATCACGCACTGTGAGGGGTCCTGCTGCCAAGGCGGAACGCTTAGTTTCGGAAGCGATGTCGCTCATAATGACGACGAATGGAAGCGCACCTGCCGTATTATAAAGCTCTTCAAAGGCATCAGTATTGTTCGCCGCCTCCGCGCTTGAGGCCATCACCGCCCCGTTCAGCTGGTATGGTTATCGGAGAAGGTGTCATAGCCACGCCCCCTGGCAAACAGCAGGGACTGATCGCCGACGCTTGCACTCTGATAGTTGTCAGGCTGGTGAGTGTCAGGTTATTGCCGTCATTTACGTTTAAGGTGTAACCGGGCGAACCTGGCAGATATGGCGCGCCAGCCACCACCGCGTCGATCGATCCATACGTTTTACCGCTTCGCTAAACGCCACGTCTCAACATTGTCCGATTTTACTCAGCAGAAAAGGGAACTACAGCGAATAATTACGGCCACGATGCTGCTTTCCATGCATTGATGCCCGTAGAGGTAAATCTTCATCGGATGCCCTCTTTTTGTTTCTCTCCCGGCGATAATCTCCGCCGGGGTTATTCGAGTGATGACGCGTCGTTGTGTTTTCGCTGCGGTAAAGCTTTCGGGATTTTTTTACTGCAACCTAAATCCCAACCTTGTGGATATTTGACAAGTCATTGAATCCTGTATCACGACTAAGGGTTGTAATTAGCAATTAAGTCTACTTTGTGTTCTTTTAATGCTGCCTTGAATTCAGATATGAAAATATGAGCTTCTTTAGGTGGAGGGAATTTAAAGAAAACCTGAATGCAAACTTTATTTTTACCCTTTGCGGCCGGAAAGGATTCAATCATTTGTCCACTTAAGACAAAGTTAATGTAATTATTTATTTTATCCTGGAGTAGCAATAAATGTTCAGTGACGTTTTTTTTCCAAGGTAAATGATCCGTAATGCCTAGTAATACAAGGTCATTATCTTCACTCGAAGTGTTGATGAAATCAACCTTATCTTTTTCCTCAATAGACATAGATTACTCCTTTTTATCTTCTGGCCTAACAATGATAACTTGAGTTGGCGGAATTTTTGTCCCCCCCTCAAAACCAGGTTTGCCTGCACCAACAATGGTACCACCATTATTCTCAATTTCAGGATAACCCAATTTTTGATTTTGCGTTAGTGGTGCAGTTGGAGAAGACTTACATTCGATGCAGGAAATTCCGCCATTCCCATCCTTTGTCAATATGTCGACCCTGACGTTCGTGCCACTATCTGTTTTAATTGTAATCTCGCGCGCCGATTCCGGCTGACCAGATGCATACTTATTGTACACCTCGTCTTCGAATGCCTTACCTTGATTATAATTGTTCCTTATTTGATTAGAAGCGTTAGGTGATTCTACAGATACTTTCGTATTTCCATCGAACACATAGTAACCGCCGCTGTTGCTGTAAATTGTGTTTCCATTTGAATCTGACTTGCCAGTGTTTGAATACACCCCTCCTTTAGGGCCGACAATTTCACCAGACGAAGTTGAGCTATAACCTGTTGGCAAGCTTGTAGGCCTTATAGGTACGAATGCACCGGGAGCATAAGTAATAGGGTTACCTTGTTCGTCTCGTTTCGGTTCCAGCCCTGGGTTTGGAGTTAATAGATGGATTGACCTATCACCCATTTCTCGCGCATGTTCTTCCTGTTCCTCCTCAAATGGGTGGCTATTCATTGACCCAAGTGTATTATTTTCAACTGCGTTCTTACCTAACCCAGCACCACTTACAGCTCCGCTGGATGAATCTGATACGATACCGCCCGCCAGACCAGCGGCCAGCTGACTTAGCGCACTTACCGTTTCCTTTTGATCCTGGGTTAATTCATTTCCATCTTTACCAGGGTACATCACAGCAATGATGGCCCGAGCGGTGAGCTCTCCACCGGCTGCTCCTACTGCACCTGCCGCCTCGCTGTTACCTGCCAGTTTTGCCAGTACGGCACCAGCCAGAGCGTGGGCCATGGTGTTTGCAACCAGGTCTGTTTGCTGTCTGCCGTCAACCACTGTTGTCGTGGCTTGTTTAATAGCATTGGCAACGTAAGGCGCCATCGCTCCACTTGCCGCTGCCGAGAGGTTATTCACCCCCAGACCACCAAGCAATGCGGATACGGCCGACGCCGCCATTGAGTAACTTCCACCAGTTCCCCATTTATCGGATGCTGCTTTATAATCTGCATCATTCTCGATAAGTGCATTGAACTTATCCGCAGGAAGATCGGCATATTCTGGATGCGATTTCAGGAGCTTATCGCCGGCTTCCTTCTTAGCCTCGGTAAGCTTGTAACTGGTAACGTCATTGGCAATCTGACCTGCCAGTTGCTGAACACCCTGAGCAAACGCCATCTGCCGAGCGACTTTGTCCTTATCGAAAATCTTATCGATATGTCCGTTAGCGTTATCAGTATCACGACTCAAATCCGTGACTTGTTGCGTTTGGCCATCGGTGTTGCGGATTGTTATTGAGCCGTCTGAAACTGCTGAACGAGTTACTCCGGAGGCGCTCTCATGCGCATTGGCAGAGGTTGGCAGCGCCATGCCAGACATCTTGCCACCCGTGTTGCCTGCGCTGAATCCAAACGATGAGCTACTCGCACTGTATTCAGCGTGATTATCGATGTTGTCCCAGCCCAGGGTACCCGTTGAAAGAGCGTTGTTGGTGGCATTGGCTGTGGACGCAAGCACTGAACCATTGAGTTGAGTGTGGTGTCCGACATTTACGTCATACCCTCCATCACCCGCGAAAAGGCCGCTCTGGTCACCAACACTGGCATATTCACTGTTGACCTTACTCTGGCTGAGACTCAAACCGATGGAGCCCGTCATACTGCCAAATGTGAAACTGAAGCCGCCACTGGCACTCTGCTGCTTGCTGTGATAGCTATCGGTATCCTGAAGACTGGAGATCGTCAAATCATGGCCAACATCGGCATTGATTCTGTTACCCAACGCCTGTGCACCGGAAAGCAGCGTATCGTTGCCACTGCTTAACGTAAGGGTGTCATGAGCATTAATACGGCTGTTGACATAATCGGTGCTGCTGCCGTCCTCGTTACCACTGGCCATAAATCCACTGGCCTGTACGCCAATGCCGGTTTCCTTGCCTAAGGAGATATGTACGCCGCCACTCCAGCCTGAAGATTTGTTCGCGCTGGTTTGCTGCTGGTTATTAGCTGCCGCCTGCAGGTTAAGATCGTGCTTTGCCGCCAGAGTGATGTTCTTGCCAGTAATACCGCTGCCGGTCACATTCAGATCGCCGTTTGAACCCTGCGCACCCGTTGCAACCACCGCAACATACCCGCCTCCGTTAAGAGAGCTTCCGCTGCTTGTGTTCGCCTTGTATTCAGAAGATGAACTGCTTTTGCTGGCACCGACACTGAGCTGAATTTGAATTCCGGCCTGCTGCATATTACCGTTTGCCAGTGCCTGAGCCGATCCTACCGTGCCGTTTTGCGACATCGCCCAGCCGCTTTCCATCGCTTTAACGGCGTAAAGCGCTTTCAGACGATCATCACCGGCTTCGCTCACCCCTTTCATCTGGTCACTCATGTTTAACAGAGCATCCGTGATCGGGCTGGTAAGACGGAGAGTCAGTCCACTTTGCTTTTGTTCATACACCTGACGGCGGCTGAGCGTATCGTTACCGGGATCAATAGAAACTGATCCACCAACAAGATTAATATCTTCCTTAGCGATAACATCTGAACCTGCAACGCGCGCATTATGACCAGCCAACAGATTGACGTTGCCTCCCGTGCTGCCCACTGCGCTGGCACTTTGGCTTTGGGTGGTGCCATTTTGACGCAATTGCTGACGGGTTGAAGCGCTGCCAAATGTGACGCCAATGCCCCCACCGCTGAACATACCGCTCTTCTTGGTTTCGCTAAGGCGATAGCTGCTCTGGGTTTCGGTGGCAGCGGAGAGGCTGAGATCGTTACCCGCTTTCAGGCCGACGTCACTTTCACCCACGACTGAAGAGCCGCTCACTGCCAGGTCGTGACCTGCCACAATTGAAACATGGTCACCACTCAGGCTTGATGCCTTCTCTGTGGTGGAACTGTCTTCGATGATGGTGTGAGTGGTCTTTTTGCTGAACAGCCCTTTTTTGGTTTTGGTTTCTTCCCGGTAGGCGTAATCGCTCTCTGTCGCCGTGGTGATGTTGACGTCGTGTCCGGCCTGCAGCGCCAGATCTTTGTTGGCTGTGACGGTCGCCGCCTGACTGGTTATGTCATTGCCTGCCAGCAGCGTGGTGCTGCCGCCGCTGACCATTTCGGTGCCTTGCTGGCGCACGGTTTCGTTGATAATAGTTTTCTTACTGCCATGCTCGCTGTTACCGGTACGTGACTCTGCGGCGTTCAGGTTAATATTGCGGCCTGCTTTCAGTGCGGAATCGCCTTCCGACGCTAGCGCTGCCGCCTGGCTGGTAATATCCTGTCCGGCTGTCAGCGTCAGATTGCCGCCGCTGGAAATGCTTGTACGGTCGGACCCGGATGCATGCGATTCCTTGGTACCCCTACTGTTGTTATCAAGGGTTGCCATGCTGTTCAGGTCAAGGTCATGGCCCGCCGCAAGTGTCGTATCCGCACCGGAATGCACGTTACTGGCCGTCAGGGAGAGGTCTTTACCTGCCTGAATATTCAGATTGCCGCCTGCATCAATGATGCTGCCCTGGGAGTCAACAACACTGCTGGTGGTGTTTGTCTGCCCTCTAAAGCCGGTAGAAGAAGAGCTGTTATTTACCTGGTTTGCATTGGCGGCGATGTTGCCCCATGAGTTCATCAGCAAATCATTACCGGCTGTCAGCCTAGAACCTGACAGAGTGATATCTTTCCCTGCATTTAACGACAGTGAGTTATCTGCTGAGATCGAAGCTGTATTACCCAGACTGGTTTGTTGCAGTGACACCCGGCCAGACTTGCCGCCCGTATCGAGGCTGAACTGATCGGCCTGAGTGATGCTGCTGATACTGCCATCAATGCTTTCCAGCGCCACGGCCTTGCCGCTGATTGTCGAACTGACGTTGCTGATGTCGCCTGAAGCGCTGAGACTGAGGTTGCCGCCTGCTTTGATCAGCGCTTGATTAAGGTTGGCAACGCTGTTCTGACTGCTGAGGGTAAGAGCATTGTCCGCCTGCAGGGTGCTGCCGTCATTGCTGACAGTGCCGCCCTGCATGTCAACGTTGTTTGCCGCAATCACGCTGCCGTTGTTAATTGTGACATCATCAGGCACAAGGTAGAGCTTCGGTACCATGACCTGCTCGCCGTTTATCGTGGTGCTTTCCCACCAGAGGATGCTGTGATCCAGTCCTGCAACCTGATCAGCTGACAGCGATACCCCAAACTGAAGGCCCAGTGACTTCTGAGCGGCAGCGGCATTATCCATCAGCACCTGCATCTGCTGAAGATCGGATCCCACGCCGTTTAAGTAGCGGCTGCCGATTTCGTTCAGAATGGCATTGCTGACGTAGCGAGTATCAAACGCCGCATCGCCCAGAAAGCGATAATCCTGATCCGGATTAAGATTCAGTCTGCCAAGAAGATATGATGAGCCCAGAAACTGACTGACGTCAGTGTACTGGCTACGCGTCTCCTGAGGGGCAACAGCGGGCTGGTTGCCCAGTAACGTATTCAGATCACCAAAAAGCGCAGGATCAAGCTTGCCCAGCCCATCTAATTTGGGGGTGAGCGTAATCAGGTAAGGGCTGTTTTTATCATCCGAAACCACAAAGTAGCCGTTATTACCTGACGGGACCGGATAGGCGCTGGTATCCACGCTGTGGCGTTGATAGGCCACGGGTTGACCTGTTTTGGTCTGTTTCAGTGCGGTGCTACTGATCCCGGGACCATTCAGTGACGTGAGCTTGCCGAGGTCTGTGGGGGCAGTATGGTTTACCGTGACGGCAGAAACCGATTCTCTGCTCTTAGCGCCACTATCCAGTGCGTCTCCACCGTTGACCTGTTGTAAAGCATCCTGGAGCTGGTCACGCCATGCCGGTGAATCGACTGCGACAGGCGTAAAATCTGCCAGTCCCTGTTTCTGCGTTTCACTCCCAATTCCCCGGGCGTTGAGCCTGTTGAGTGAAGGCGTGGCGATGGTGTTGCTGACGCGTCCTGCATTCGCGCTGGTGGTCGCGTTACTGATGTCACTGGTAAAGCTCGCGGTGATGTTTCCCCCCGCCTGAATGACCGAGCGATACAGTTCGCCTGGCGTGAAATCCGTCTCATGGCCGGTAAGCTTAAAGAACACGGTGTTGACTTTGGGCTGAGTGGGCACCACGGTTGAGGCATCCATGGTGGCGACAGGTGGTGTCCCGTCATTCCCCTCATAGGCATATTTGTAGAGCAGGTAGTCATAACTGGTGCCTGCCTGCCAGCTCTGATTGTTCAGCTGAGAACCTGACAGTGAAATGTCCTGGTTGGCCAGAATATTACTTGCCTGATTCTCCAGTGTCCCCGCCTGCAGTGTCAGGTTGCGACCCGCTGAAATACGGGCTGCGCCACCATTTACCACCACGCTGACGCTGGTCTGTGAGGTGGCGAATTTCTGCGTGACGTAGTCGGCAAACGGTGCGTAATAATAGTTGGTGACTTTGTTATAACTACAGCCGCCGTGTCCGTTGCAGGGACCAGTCTGATGTATCCCGGTCTTTGAGTAGTAGCCCCAGGTTCCGTCAGCCATCTGATAATACGGAAGCTTGAGCGTGGTGTTCCCGAGTCCTGCAATACTGTCGTTCTGTGAGGTGCTCTGCTGTACGCTCAGTCCATCCCGAGTATTCAGCAGATGCCCGGTTTTAATGGTGATATCGCCATTTTGCGTCTCAATAGAGCCAGATGTATTGATCACCTGACTGTTTGCATTGCCTGCAGTATCACGCTGCAGCTGCAGATTGTTGCCTGCCAGCATGTCACCGCGCTGGTTAGAGATGATATTGGCGTAAAGTGCCAGATTGTTTGCCGCGTAGAGCAGCGCGGTATTCACAATTGTGCCCGGTGCGCTGAGTGTAAGGTTGCTCAGGGTTCCTGCAAACCCGTTCAGCGTGATGTCCCCGAGGCTTGTCACCGCAACGTCACCGCCAGCCTGCAGTGAGCCCGAGCCATTCATCAACACACTGCTGCCGGAGAGCGAGCTGCTGCCGTTCCCGATAGAAATCTGCCCACTGTTCGTCAGCTGCGATCCTGCACTGAGCGTGACGGCATTGCCCTGCATCGTGTTCTGATTATCTATAGCCCCCTGGCTGCTGATGTTGAGGGCATTGCCTGCGGCGATAGCCGCCTTGCCCGTGAACGCATTGCTCAGCTGCAACGTCAGGTTCTTCATCGCCACAAGCTGGCCGGAAGCATCCACGCCCCCACTGGTCAGCTGGAGATCGCCACCGCTGAAGAGTTTTCCCGAGGTATTCTGTATGACCTGACTAGCCTTCACGTTGAGCCGGTTAGTGCCCAGAACCGTGCCGGTATTGTTCAGCTGGTCATAATTTACGGCCAGGTCTCCGGCCTGTGCGGTACCCTGATTGATCATCGACGTACCGGAAAGCGTGCCGTTGTCTGCCAGGAGAGTGCCGCTGTTTGTTGCATTCGCGACCTGAAACAGAAGCGTAGACGCCTGAACCAGTCCGGAGCCGGTATACTGTGTTGCATTCGCCGTCAGCGTCGCACCTGAGAGGAGTCGCCCGTCATTCCTTATCTGAGCCTGGGACGTCAGGTTGCTGTCGGATGCAGACTGAATCAGACCGTAATTCATGAGCGACGGGGTAATCGCCTTCAGGGTCCTACCGCTGATAATCCGACCGCTGGCGTTATTGATTACCTGCCGTGTCAGTTTCAGCGAGGCGTCGCTGTCTCCCTGAAGCAGACCATTGTTGGTCAGATTGCCTGCTGTCAGACTGAGGGTGTTACCCTGCATATTCCCGTCATTACGAATATCAGCGGCGTTGACTAACAACTCGCCGCCGGTCAGCAGTGCTCCCCCGGCCTGCTGCAGCGCATCCCCGCTCAGTGCCAGATTGAGGCTGTTAACGCCGCTCACCGTGCCCGCATTCGTCAGGGTATCGCCCTGGATAATGAGTGATTTTGCCGACCATTCTCCCTGATTCTGGAGAACAGGAGCCTGAAGGAGCGCACTGCCCAGCGCGATGATTTTGCTGCCCGCTTGTGACGTGAGGGAACCGGAGAGCACGACCTGCAGGCTGTCTGCACTTTTCAGCGTGCCGCTATTATTCAGCTGACGGGCATCTACGGTGACGTCATGCCCCTGCAGGCTGCCACTGTTCGTGATACTGTCGGCGCCCAGCGTTAACGTACCATCAGTCAACAGAGAACCCGTGTTGATCAGCTCTTTTGGCGGAGAGACAGCGGCCACGCGTGCTCTCATCAGCGGAAGCGTGCTGCTGCCCATCGTCAGGCCGTTTACGCCCGTCAGTGTGCCGGCGTTGTTCACGCTCGTCTGATGCAGCTCGAGGGTCTGCCCCTGCAAAATCCCCTGATTATCCAGGGCCTGACCGTTCAACGTGACGTCAGCTGCGCTGAGGATCTGGCCCTGATTTTTAAGCGTCTCTGCGGAAATGGAGAGTGCTTCCTGGCTGCTGATGTCGCCGGAAGACGTCAGAGAATGGCTGATGCTGCCTGTCAGGCTGCCGAGGCTCAGGAACGTTCCGGCGTTTTGCCAGTCATCGGCTGTGATATCCGCCTGCGTGCTCTGCCACCTGCCAGCGGTCGTCAGTTGTCCTGTCAGAAGAGAGAGCGCACCGCCACTGAGGGTTCGCGATCCCTCAAGAGTATTCAGCGTGTCAGCCGTCAGCGACAGGCCTTTTTCGCCCTGCCATAAACCCGAGTTGCTCAGTTCGGATCCCGTTATGGACAGAGTCGTGCCGGCGATGCGACCGCTGTTTGTCATGCTTTCAGCCGTCAGATCCAGCGCACCGTTGCTCTGTACAGTGCCGCTGTTAAGCAACTCAGTACTGAACCGACCTGTCAGTCCGTTAAGCCCGTACAGGGTGCCCTGGTTGGATACGCTGTCGGAGGTCATATTCAGGGACCCGCCCTGTACCACCCCGTCATTATGCAGGCTGCTGACGTTAAGGGACATACCCTCTCCGGACAGCAATTTCCCCCCCGCGCTGTTCGTTATAGTGTCCACACTCATGTCAGCTGCGGCCTGGGCCTGAATGCGTCCGCTATTGGTAAACGCAGTGCCCGCCAAGGTCAGCGCATCTGATGCTACATCACCTGCATTGATTAACTGCACGCCTGAGAGGTCAGCCTGATGGCTTGCAAAGAGCGAACCCCGGTTATCGAGGGAATGGGACAGCCTGAACTTCAGCGAGTCTGCCTCTATCGAGCCGTTGTTGAGCAGGTCGTTTCCACTGAGTGTGAACGCACCATCGGCCTGGATGGCGCCATCGTTTTCCAGACGGTCGGGTGATAGGCTGAGATCGCTCTGGGTAATGATCTGCCCCAGATTGTTGTTGATAAGATTGGGCGTCGTGAGGGTCAGCGCATCATTGCCCTGAAGAATGCCGTTGTTAGAGAGCGATCCGGCTGAGAGGGTCAGGTTGCCTGCCGCAAGCTTACCCTGAGTATCTACCTGATCGGCGTTTACCGTCATCACACCCAGGCTGACGAGGGTGCCCGTACTGTCCAGCTTGCCCGTTAAAGCGGCAGTCAGGTCCTCTTGGGCCTGAATTTCTCCTGCATTGGTCAGGCTGTTCGCGCTCAGCGCAACATCATTTCCTTGCAGCGTCCCTTCATTCTCAAGCGATGTCCCTTTAAGGCTGAGTGTATTGCCTGCCAGGGTTGTGCCTGAATCAGTGTTCGTGAATGACTCACCCTGCCAGTTCAGATCGCTGCTCGCCTGTATAAGGCCACTGTTTTGCAGGTCGCTACGCAGAGTCAGCACTCTGGCCAGCAGATTTCCGCTGTTTACTGCTGATGCGGACTGTAGCGTGACAGATTGCTGACCAAGAATATTCCCCTGGTTCGTCACTGAACCCGTTACGGTGGCTTTCAGCAAAGACTGAGCCAGTGTATTTCCTGCATTGTCCCAGTTGTCTGCGGTGACGCTCAGCGCGTCTCCCTGAATCAGACCTGCGTTACTCAGGGCAGAGTGCTGCAACCTCAGTTGTCCGCCGCTGAGCACCTGTCCATTCTGTAAGTTACTGAATGACATTCCTGCCAGGGCCGCTGACTGGGTACCCTGGAGGGTGCCACTGTTGGTGAGCGTATCTGCTGTCAGGTAAAGATCGCTTGCGGCAAACAAGCCAAAATTTTTCAGCACCGGTGCATTAAATGTCAGGGAGTTGTCCGAGACCAGCCGCCCGGATGAACTGTTTTCCATCTCCTGACGAAGGTTAAGCGTCAGCGCCTGGCCGTTCAGGCTCCCGCTATTGCTTAATATGTCTCCCAGAATGCTGAGTTCATTTCCGCTGGTCAGGGTGCCGGCGTTAGTGATGTGGTTTGCCCCGACGCTGAGGCGTGTGTCGGCTTGCAGCGTACCCTGATTATCAAGAGAATCCGAATTCAGTGAGAGTTCGCCTGCATCCAGCACGCCGCTGTTATGAATATCACTGCCCGACAGTACCAGGGCGTCTTTTGCCAGCAGATGGCCTGATGCGTTTTCCAGTGAGCGAAGATGGCTGTTGATTGACTGTGCGTTTATTTCGCCGCTGTTGGTTAACTGATCAGCCGTGATATCCAGCGCAGCATCAATGGTGATAAGCCCGGCATTGAACACTTGTGGGATATTCAGCGAGAAATCGCCGGAGGTTGTCAGCGAGGCACCCGCCAGATTATCGAGTCCTGAGCTGTTCAGTATGAGGGACTTTTCGCCCTGAATCAGTCCATGGTTCGTGATGTGCGAGGACATAAGCGACAACTCAGGCGAATTGAGTGTGCCGGAGTTATCAAGAGAAAGGCTGTTGATTGTGAGGGAGTGATTGCCGCTGATGCTGTTTTGATTAGCGACTGCTCCGTTCGCCAGGATGTTCATATCCCCCTGCGCATTCACCGTCCCAGTCTGCGTCAGCTGACCGGTGATAATTTCGCCGCGATCGCCCGCAAGTAGGGTTCCGCTGTTGTCGAACATATCACCGGTGATAGTCAGGGTGGTTCCCACCATCTTCCCGGTATTCTGCAGGTTTGAAGCTTTTGCTGTGAGCGTTTTCTTCCCGGCCAGACTGCCATTATTGGTCAGATTAGTGGCATTGATGCTCAGAGAATTACCCGCAGTCACTTCTCCCGAACTGATCACGTTACCGCTGGTGGTCAGTGCAATATTACCGCTGGCATCAATCTGACCTCCGCCATCAATATCAAGGCTTTTACTCTGCAGTACCAGGTCCTTGCCTGTAGTCAGGGATGTACCATTGATTTGTGTTTTGCCACCGGACTGCATGCTGATGCGGTCATCGCTGATCAGGGAGCCTTTACCCAGCGTCGCATCCTGCTGTGCGCTGACGGTGATCTGCCCGGTGGCTTTGTTATCACCTTTCAGCGCAACCGACGCGCCATTCGCCGTCAGCGTGCCGCTGCTCAGGCTGTTACTGAGCGTCAGTTTACCGTTCGCATCCAGCTGAATGTCACCCTGCTTTGCGGCAAGGTTGCCGAGGTTGACCCCTACGCCTTTTTCGCTCGACACCAGGTGAATACGGTTGGCGTACATGCCGCCCAGCGCACCGGTATCCACCGCCACCGACGGCGCCGCGCCCTCGCCGGCTATCGGTGTGACTGAACCGTCCGCGCCCACGCGGTTGGCCCCCACGGTGACGGACAGATCTTTCGCATGGATCCCGGCGTTGATCTCGGTGGCGCGCGCGACGATCGACACCGCGTCGGCGCTGCTGCCATCCAGCCCCTTACCTTCAACGGTGACCGAGCCCTTCGTGACTTCCAGCGAAGAGAGGTTGCCGTTTGCATCCAGCTGCGGCTTCCCGGTGGTCAGCGTGACGTTCGGCGTGTTGATAAAGCCGCAGCCGTTACAGGTGATGCCGTAAGGGTTTGCCACCATCACGTTGGCCGCTTTGCCGGCCACCTCGGTATAGCCCTGCAGCTGCGAGCGGTTCGCGCCCGTCACTTCGTTAATGATCGCCTGCGCTTCGTGCCCGGCTTTAAGGTTGGGATTGTTCTGGATCAGGCCGCCGAGCTGTGTTTGATTGAGCTGGCCGGTGGCATTGTTGAGGATCAGCCCTTCCTGGCCGACGTTGTATTGCTGGTACTGGTTGTGCGAGACGCCGGCTGCGTTCGGCGTGGCGATGTTGACCACCGGCACGCCGTTGCCCGCCGCATCCAGCTTCGTGCCGGGCGTCACCGGTGTGATTTGTGCGGCGACGACCGGCAGCATGGGCTGCACCGCCACTAGGTAACAGATGAGGTAGCTCAGCGCGCGACGGGCGAGGGAAACGGGTTGACGATCGTCCATAATCTTTGCCTCTTAGAAAACCAGCCCGACGCGGGCGTAAATGCTGACGTGATCCGGCTGAAGGTGGCCGGGATAGCTGAGCGGAATGCCGACGGTGTACTGGGTGTAGAAATAGCGGCTGCGGGTGCTGATACCCACCGCGCTGCCCCACAGCGTGCCGGTGGACTCGCGGTTCTGCGCGTCGCTCTTCAGCCAGCCGCCGTCGACGGCGGCCAGCGCGCTGACCTCGCCAATGACCGGCAGCGTGAACAGGCTGTAGTCCAGCTCGTTGCGCAGGTAGCCCCCGGCGTCACCGGAGAGGTACTGCTCCTTGAAACCGCGCACCGAGCTTTCGCCGCCGAGCGTCAGGCGCTCGCTGCCGTACAGCCGGTCCGGCGACCACTGGGCGTACACGCTGCTCAGCCACCACAGGTTATTCGTCAGCGGACGCTGGAAGCTGCCGCTAAGGCTCCACTTGCGGAACTGCGCTTTCGGCAGGTCGCCGGTTTTGTCCGCGTCGCTTTCGGCATCAAACCACGGCATGCCGCGGCTGAAGGCCGGGTTGAGCGTGGCCACGCCGCCGAAGATTTTCTGCGTGTGGTTGAGGCCAAACTGCAGGCTGGTGATTTTGCGGCTGCTGCTGGTGAGCAGCGTGTTATTGAGGAAGTTGTGGCTGGTGTAGTGGTTCAGGCCGAGCTGCACGCCGGTTTTGATGTCCCCGTTGCGGAACAGCACCCAGGATCCGTTCAGGCGGTGCGCGACGTTGTCACCGTTACTGAGCCAGGTGAAATCATTGTTGATGAAGCTGCTGTGGTAGCTGCTCCAGCTGTAGCTGTAGTCGAGCAGGCCGTAGCCGTACGGCACGCTGACGCCCGCCTGCAGGCTCTGCGCGTCGCGCCACTGGCTGAAGGCGCTGCTGCGCGCGCCGCTGATAAACCAGCGGTCGGCGAGGCCCAGCAGGTTGTTGCCGGTGAGCGAGGCGTTCAGCTGGCCGGTGCCGGTACTCTTCTGTCCACTGTTATCAAAGCCCAGCGAGGCGCTGAGCGGAAACTGCGGTTTTGCCTTAAGGTTCACTACGGAATAACCGGCTTTGGGAGATGGCAGAATTTCAATCTGCACCGGCGTCGAGCGCACGCGGTTAATCTGCTCCATGCCTTGCTCAATATCGCGCAGGTTAAGTATCTTCCCTTCCAGGCCGGGAAACGCCATTAACAGCGCGCGCGGGTGCTGACCGTCGAGGCGTATTTCGTCGAGCTTCCCTTCCAGCACCGGAATAACCAGTTCGCCGGAAGATAAATCCTGTTCGGTTAAAAACGCGCGGCTGGTAATATAGCCGCGCTGCATATACCAGCCTGAAATGGCGTGGGCCAGAGAATTAATTTCCGTTAAGTTCAGGCAGCGGTCAATATAGGACGCAGTGATATTCTGCTGCTGGCTCTGTGAGAGTAAAGACGCATTGCGGATAACGATATGATGGACGGGGAAGCACGGGCCGGATGCGCCTGAACCCGCGACCGGAGCGGTCTGGGGGCTGGCTGCGTTCCAAAGCGCGTCGCGCTGGTTCTGGTCCTGCTGCAGGCGCTGTTGCTGCTGATTCTCAATATAATCGCGGTCGCCCGGCGTTAATGGCGCAGCAAGAGTACTGGCAGAAATAAGTGCGGCACTCAGCGCCACCCACATCCATGTATTAGGCATTGTCGTAAGATTCGTTAATTAAACTGATTGTAAATTTTGTGTAAGCAAGCGGGATGAAGAATAACATCTAATCAATCAGAAGGTTCCCATGTAGCTTAGAAAAAAATTTAAAACTTCTAATTTGAGTTATTTTCGCGCTGTTGCCTGGAAAGGCAATGATTAGTGGCGTAATGTGTCATTTGAAGGGATAATAATGTATTGAGGTGTTTCTAAATGAAAATTTATTTTAATGATTGCAAAGGTTAACTTGAATCAATAAGGGAGAAATCTTTAAATCCTCTTAATTAAATTGCGCACGGTGATAAACGATCTTTTCATAAATCAGCGTCTGAACATCCCTCTTGAGGCAATAAATTGCTATCAACTTGAGGGGCTTGAAACTGGCTGCAGAAATTGATTGGGGACGTACACGCTACTATCCGTTAAGGAATAACATGCTCGCAAGGCACATAACGCATAAAAATACACAACATCATAATTATGTTAAATTAAGCAGAGCCTGAAACATTTAATCGCACAGTTATGCTGCCCTATCGTCATGATGTCACATTACTTATGATGCAACAGCGGTATCAGCCTAAATAACAAAGCCCCATTAGTAGGGCTTTGTTCAGGAATAACTACCTTTAAGCTGTCATTTTGTCTGACACGAAACAACTTGATGAATATTTATCTAAATATTTATTAGGAATGACAGGCCATCTCATAAATGTATAATAATAAGAGAAGTCGTTGTTTATTATTTCATCGAGAAGTCGTCTTGCAGGAATCTCTTCATCGAGTAATATGTGCGCTGCGACACTAGCTGGCCCTTTTTTGTCACGACCCACTACATTTTGCACATCTATTTTGTTTATCTTTCCAGTAATCCTTTTGTTTGCGAGTTCTTTATTCACAATTAGGGCCTCCTTGCCAGACCCCGGAGCTAATTCAGAGATTTCATTAGAAAGTAGATTTAATACCTTTTGGTTGGCGTCTTCATGAAGATAAATATATGATTTATTAATTAAATAATCATCATAATTAAGCCCAGATGATAATGACTTTTCAATGAGTTTGTTTGCTTCTTCAAAGTCTTTCATCTCAATGTGTATCTGAGACTTCATAAGATAGTAGCTTGAATCTTTTATATCAGGCTTGCATTTTTCAAGCAACTTTTCGCCATTGTTTAGGTCAGGGGTCTCATACATCAAAATATCTAAACAAGACTGTGCCCAATTGCAAACGTCATCGTGTTCCATCGCTTTAATGATTGACTCTTTAGCCATTCTCAGATCACGATCATATGTTACATAATATTCAGCTCTAAATAAATGAGGTAGAGCACTTTCAGTTTTTTCAAATTTATCATTGTATTTTTCTAAGAGATCTTTACTACATTCTAAGGCTTTATCTCTATTTCTGAATGACGGCAACTTTCTATTTATGCTAATCATTAGTTCGAATAAGCTTTCTCTTTTCTTATTCGAAGAAATCTTATATATATCATCAAGTTCTTTGAGTAGTTCGATAGCCTTGTCTATGTCTGCATCATTAATACAGGCTTTCATCCTCATTTCAAGAGTATTAATGTGGTGCGGATTCTTTTGCCCCATTCTATCAATTAACTTACAAAGTTCATCTTTATATTCTTTGCTATTATCATTAGTGTGCTTTATTGCCTCCAAAGTCCTTTGTGTTAACTCCCACGCCATGTTTTCCAAGCTTGGGTTTATATTCAAGCTCATTTCCAACTTCTTCATTAGATTGTCAAGATTGACATCGCTTTTGAAGTTCTTAGAAGATCTATGATTCAAACTTTCGATTACAAATTGATTTTTAATGTCACAGCTATATTTGAATTTATCTAATAGAATGGTAATGAATTCCATCTTTTTAATAGAATCACGTAAAAGTGAAAGCTTCCTCAAATTATTTTTTACACTATACTCATCCATTTCAATAATGATTTCGGCTTGCTCTAATGCCAGATCAAACTTCTCTTGTTGGTGATAAATTGCTATTAATCTCGATAAATATGAGTTTTTCAAATCATCAGAACTGCATAACGATAGCGATTTAATTGCTTCTTTTTCAGCTTCATCAAACTTTTTATTCTTCAACAACATATCTAGTGAAAGAAGATTTCGGAAATCCACCTCGGTAAAACCAGTGCTATTTACATAGTTTTCACTAGATAGCTCATTTATAAGATTAGAAATGTCCAATCTATTAGTATGATTTTTAAGCTTGTCAATGTCTTGGCAAATGTAAGTGTTTTGTGAAAGTTTATAAGAGTCTTCTATAAAGTTAGCAAGCATACTCTCACGTTTTGTTGATTTGAAATTTGATTCTAATGATAAACCCTCGCCTATAATACAGTAATGTAGTTCCGCTAATGCTTCGTCAAATCCGTCAATTTCAACGTAGTAGACTCTTTCTCTTTTTAAAATTTTATGGAGATCAGGGTTTATTTCATCATCTTTTCTTATGCACCAATATATTCCATTTCCTAAAAACTCATCCTGTCGTAACAAGTAGTTTATTACATCAATGATAGATCTATCGTTTCCAGCGTAACCAATGAATATCATGCCATACTTTTTCGTGAATTCAATTAATTTCTCACGAGTGTTTATTTCGAGTGATTCGGTCTCATTTAAAGTGCTTTTAATACTGTCGAATAAATAATCGCCATGAACTTTTATTATTTTGGGGCGCGAAGAGTTGACTGAGACCCCTTTTATAGAAGAGTCATGGGCGCATAATGTAGGACGTTCGCGTGAAAATTGATAAAAAGCCTCATTGATTAGATCATCAAAGTTTGTTGTAAAAACAGTATCTAGATATGCACTTTGAAATAAACTGACTAAATATGAATACCCTATTGATGGTAGTTTTGAGTCTACTTGTTTCTCTACAAATCTTCGTCTCTGAGAAGGGAGGTCAAATTTTTTCTGAAATAATGAGGAGTACTCATTTGTTGGATCATACCATGATGACTCTTTTTCGATTAGATATTGCCTAGCAGTTCTTACATCAGTGAAAGTGCATGAAGACGATAATTCATAAATCTCCTTTCTCCATTCTTCAACTAATTGAGTTCCAGAGCTTATACCTGATGTTACCGATGCTCCTGCACCTAAAAACATAGAGTAATTAGGACTGTTACCAGATTTTGTTTTAATATAAGTAGCTAAATCTTTTAAAGTTCTACGTTTAGAGGGCATTTGTTCGATTAAATCGGAGATTTTCATGAGATGTTCCTTTCCTTCAGAAAATCATATTTTTACGTCTTGAACATTTAATGGTCAACTTTTTTAATAAGAATTTTCCTAAAACGTTATGCTTGTAATGTTTTGGACCCCTCTTTTCTTAGCCTATCCTCCTGACCTCTTTTAAGTTGCTAACCGGTAATATGATTAACTCGAACTACCCTCTTAAAGTTTCTAACCTTATATAATAAAAGTTATATAAGGCCAGACAAACGCACAAAACCCCTGTATCATGCGGATCCGGGCCGGATCCTGACCTTTCCGGCCATTTATACGCAACGGCGAGACCTAGACGCCGTACTGCTGACCGGGGACCTGAGCGCAGGTGGTTAAAACGCCGGCAGCGCTACGTAAAATCTGACGGGCATCTCCCCTGCTCTTTCCTCAGAATTTACGTAGCGCTGCCGTCTGATAAACGGGCTAAAACTGAGCAACTATGAAAGATCTCTCCGGCTTTACCGGTGTGGCCCTCAGCGGCGGCGCCGATGACGATCTTACCGCGAAGCTGGCCGCGTTCGTACGGCACCGCGAGGCTTTTTCGCCCAACACGTGGCGGCAGCTGCTGAGCGTAATGCGGATCTGCTGGCGCTGGTCGCAGGAAAACCGGCGTTCGTTCCTGCCCATGTCGCCGGAGGACATGCAGGACTATCTCTTCCATCTCCAGGCTATTGGCCGGGCGACCTCAACCATATCGGTGCACGCCGCGCTGATTGCGATGTTACACCGTAACGCCGGACTGATCCCTCCCACGGTTTCACCCGACGTTGTGCGCGCCAGAAAGAAGATAAACCGTACGGCCATCGTCTCTGGAGAGCGCACCGGCCAGGCGGTACCTTTCTGCCGGCCTGACCTGAACCGTCTGGATGCAGCCTGGAACAATTCGCCCAGGCTTCAGCACCTGCGTGACCTCGCCTTTATGCACGTGGCCTACGGCACGTTGCTGCGCATGAGTGAATTATCCCGCCTGCGGGTGCGTGACATCTCACGCGCGGCCGACGGGCGCATCATCCTCGACGTGGCCTGGACGAAAACCATCCTCCAGTCGGGTGGCATCGTCAAGGCGCTCAGCGTACGTTCATCTGAACGCCTGATGGAGTGGATAAATGCAGCGGGCATTGCAGGCGAACCCGACGCCGTGCTGTTCTGCCCTGTTCACCGGTCAAATAAGATCACCGCGATTGCAACTGAGCCGATGAGTGCCCCGTGTCTGGAAGATATCTGGCGCCGGGCTAGGCATCATGCAGGTGAACAATCGCGGCCTAAAACCAACAAAGGGCGCTATGCCAGCTGGAGTGGCCACAGTGCACGCGTCGGCGCCGCGCAGGATATGGCCAGAAAAGGCGTCTCAATAGCACAGATCATGCAGGAAGGGACCTGGACCCAGACCCAGACGGTGATGCGGTATATCCGCATGGTCGAGGCGCATAAGGGAGCTATGGTTTCGCTGATGGAAGACGATGGATAATTCGCCTGAAAGCGGGTCATGTCGGGCAATTAATCCTGTTATTCCCGTAAAAGTTCGACATACCGCCTGTACTCGTAACTCCGGTGTCGTGGCCTGCCGGACGTTTCAACCAGTACGCCCGCCTCAACCAGACTTTTCACCGCAGTATTGGCTGTCGGGTACGTCACCTCCAGCAGTTCAACGGCCCGGTCAACAGTCAGCTTCGGCATCGTCGGTAAAAATTCAAACAAACGTATACTGTGTACCGATGTGGATTTTAGAGACAGGATCTTTTTTCTGTCATCCGCAAAGAGGGTCGCAATTCTGATGATGCCCTGCTGTGCTTCTTCAGCGGAGATAGTCACGGCTTCCAGGAAAAAAGCAATCCACTGCTCCCAGTTACCGCTGGAACGTATCTCGGTAAGGCACTGATAGTAGTACCTCTGATGCTGCTTCAGATAGCCTGAAACATACAGCAATGGTTCATTAAGCAGTTTCCATTCTTCCAGCAACATCGCGATTAACAGGCGTCCGATACGTCCGTTACCGTCCAGAAACGGGTGGATGGTTTCAAACTGAGCGTGCACAAGTGCTATCCGGACAAGAGGCGGAAGAGAATGATCGGGCGCATGGATGAACTTCTCCAGATCAGACAGTAAGTCCCCGACGTTCTCAGGAGGCGGCGGAACATAAGATGCGTTGCCCGGCCTTGTGCCGCCGATCCAGTTCTGCGTCGTTCTTACCTCCCCAGGCTGTTTTGCGGCACCCCGGGCGCCAGATAAGAGCACCTCATGAGCATTCTTTAGCAGGCGGACGCAAACGGGCAGCCCCGACGGAGAATTCATTTCATCGTGAACGAATTTATAGGCTCGCAGGTAGTTTGTGACCTCTTCAACGTCGTCAACATTCGTGACGGCCAGTCCGGCTTCTTCATCAAAAATATCTGTCAGGGTTGCCTGAGTACCCTCCAGCTGTGAAGTCAGCAGAGCTTCCTTGCGAATAGCACTGTAGACGAGCCACTCGCTTGACGAAACCAGCCCTGACATGCCAGAAAGCCGGGCCAGTGACTTTTCCGCCTTTTCATTCAGCTCAGTGAAAGACGCAGGATCAAGTTCTGGCGCCGTGGGTGGTAAGGGGGCCGGCATAAATGCACTGACTGTCTCTTCATAGCTGGTCGTTGTAATGAGGTGCCCGGATGCACGTTTCATAAAAAATCCTTTCACTGCCATTAACGTTATTAAAATACTTTTAAATTATGCCATGGCTTATTAAAGGATGCTTTAATAACAGAGAGCTCAGTAAAAATATCTTTTTGTTAGAAGCTCCTTTCCCCCGTTCTTTGCCATATTACGGCAGACGCCAGAGCACGTAACTCCAGAAGCAGGATCGATAATGCCTCATGAATGCTGTCACCCATACGCGTGTCTTCATCAAAGTTTGTCGGGAACATGACAGGTAGTGCGGATATCCTCGCGATCGTTAGTGATGTCTTCCAGGGCCTGCGATAGCATCGCTGTTGCCTACTGAAGGTGAACCCTCAGGGCATGCGCTGGATTTGTGGATATGGGCGCTGAACCCGGCCGCAATGTAATGCATGTCGCCGGTATCAGACCCGGTTTCCTGACGAGGTCTGTGGTCATCTGACACCGACTGCGCATCGCTGTCTCAGTGTTAAGCCCTGAGAGTGTCTGATTATCACATTGGATGGGATACGCTTTTTCAGGTCTAAGCGTCACAAGAGTATTGAACGCTGCGCATCTGACCTGAAGTCTGTTCGGGCTGCTGGTAGAATAGTTTTACCTTAGTGCTGACGGGGTATATCCGGCAGCCTCAAGCCCGACATGAAGAAAATGTAATGGCCGTCGATAAAAACGGATTCATCTGCCAGCCTGAGTTCAGGGAAGTCCAGCCCGCCTTCTCGCAGCTTGTTGCTGACAGCGTAAAACGCCTTACCGCTGCGGCGCCGGACCTGGTCCACAGCATTTACGTATATGGCAGTGTTGCCGTAGGCCGGGCAACAGAAAACCACTCAGATCTCGATCTTACCGTGATTTTCACCCAGGAACTGGATGGTGAAACCGCCCGTAAATTGGTGGAGGTCAAATCCAGCCTTGAAATGGCCCATACTGTCGTCAGTAAAATCGATATCGACCCGGGTACGCTGGATGCGGTATTGCTGCCTGCGAATAAGAATCTCTGGGGCTACTGGCTGAAGCACCACTGCGTCTGCGTCTATGGTAAAGACCTGCGCGAACGGTTTGAATCCTTCAGGCCCTCAAAGGACATTGCGGTTGCCGTTAACGGCGATTTCTTATCAGTGCTGAATAGCTATGTATCCCGCATGAAGCCCTCTCTCGAGCCATCAGAAAGGCATGCGCTTCAGCGGGCTGCAGCACGCAAAGCCATTCGGGCTACAAATATACTCCGGGAAGAAAGCGATAAGGACTGGCCCGTTTCGCTCGAAGAGCACTGTGAAAAATTTAATGCACGTTATCCGGCACTGGCTGAAGAGATGGACTTCTTGCTGGCCATCAGTTATCGCCCACGGGGTGACATAGTCGCGTTCGCCAGCAGGATCACGACCTTTGCCTACTGGCTGAACGCAGAGTTCCATACTCGTCAGCGTTAATGTCGAATGGATGGTATGAAAACAGAACTTCTGAGCGGTTATTTAGACTTGTTAAAAAGAGCTGATGAGAGGGATTTCAGAAAGAATGAATTCCTTTCCATTTCTACACCGGCCGACGCGACCCTTTCCGTATTTCACACACTGGCTGAAGGAGTCAGCGATCCCTTCTCGTAAAAAAACCGGCACAGAGCCGGTTTTCTGATTTGGCCTAAGGAGCTACCACTTAAAGTGGTTGGAGTCTTCCCAGTCCTTCAGCTCTTTTTCAGCCTGTTCCTTACCGTAACCGTAACGTTCCTGGATACGGCCAACCAGCTGGTCACGCTTTCCTTCCGCCACGTCCATGTCGTCATCGGTAAGCTTGCCCCACTGCTCTTTAACTTTTCCTTTGAACTGCTTCCAGTTTCCGCTGATACGATCTTCGTTCATGTCAGTTTCCTCAGTTAATTCACGGGCTGCTGCTGCGCAATCCATTTTCAGAACTTGATACTAAGAAGTATGGCCAACTCTGGAAGGATTTCCTGTCAGGGTTCACATTTACAGATTTTTTCTGATGCTTGCCCGACGCACGGTACACGCTGGCCGAACCCGGTGAAGTGCGTATCAGACTCGTGGTGTACCGCAAGAGTCTTGGCGTTCGATACACTTTGTGGGATTGCGGATAAACCGTGAAAACGGCATCGACCCTGGCATACTGAATGGTGATTTCCTGCCAGAAAATGCGAATCGATGCGGCGACTGGCTTAACGCGGAGTTTTCAAAAACGTCAGGGTTAAAAATAAAATTGGGTAGCCTGAGTAAACCTCAGGCTTTCTGAATATTGCTCGTAAGGTTATGCAGTAAGGGATCTTTGAGGTCTGCATTACGTTTCCATCCCGCACGCGATAGCAGAGCATCGACTCCGGAAAGATCGGCTGTGATGCGCACGGCAATCGGTTTTAACTGACATCCCTCATCATCGAAACCGGTTTGCAGATCGCTTTTTCTGACATACAGCCCAGGAACTTTCGGGTTCAGTTTGATCGCGTGGCGGCCTTCCCATTCTGTTTCGGTCAGAATGCCGTAATTAATCCCGGTGAGGGTGATCGCATGCAATATATGCTGAAGACGGAACAGGTCATTTTGCGTCAGTAAGTCACCGGTGCTCGCCCGCCAGAGATATTCAAGTTTTCCCGGGAGGTCGGCCCGAAGCCCTTTCTCCCTGCCTTCTTTGAGAAGCCAGCGGATATCATTTGCCAGTTCGCGCCGGAAAAGGCGCTTCTTCTCAGCTGTTGCCAGCCACCGGCATAAAAAGAGGTTTTCCTGCGCGGCGGAACTGACTGTTCCGGCATGGCGAGCCAAATTCAGCGCAATCAGTCCACACCATGCCAGGTGATCGACATAAAGGTTTGAGGTATTCATCAGTAATCGGAGCCATATCATTATTAATCAGTCCGCGTGCCTTCAACGTGCAGGTAACCTGAAGCCAGCCTGACCTGGATCGTAACCTCTCCAGCCCTGAATTTCACGCTACGGGCGTAAACCAGTGCAAAAATTTTATGGCTCGGATCAAATGAGATATCGCGTTCACATTCAGCCATGATATGCATGCCACAGCGATTGCGATCACCGTGACGGTAAGCCAGTTGCTGGGTTTATTATTGCGTGAGGGCTTTTTCATCCCGCTCTGCGAGATTTTTATCAGATAAAGACAGGTAACCGGCAAATTCCCCGGATCTCCGAACCCGATGTTCACTGCAGTCCAGACGGACATGGCTAACCTCATCAGTTTTTCAGTCAGAGAGATAAATGCAGGTGTAAGACATCCACCGTCGGGCGAGCAAATCATATCCCAGAAACACAGCAGGTCATTTCCTGGCAATAACCTTCAAAACGTGAACGGCATATATGCAGATTGGGCACCTCCACTTTTGCGTCGCGCTGTAGGACCCAAATATGTTCCGCCACAGGGCGTCTATGCTTAAACATGATTAAAAACCTTACAAACTGAATATCTTTTTTGTGAGCATCCGTTCGTTTAACCGGAGACATGTCATGAGCAATCCTCCCGACCAGAATCCGCACGAATCCAGTCCAACGCAACTTTCCCGGCCAACTGAGCTTTCATCTCAATCCGTCAGCATTAACGAAAACGAGATAGCGACTCCGCACTACGCTCATATCACGTTGAATGTGAATGGCACACATCATGAGCTTGAGGTCGATATGCGCACCACGTTACTTGATGCGCTGCGGGAGCATCTGAAGCTCACCGGTACCAAGAAAGGATGCGATCACGGCCAGTGTGGCGCCTGCACTGTCATTGCAAACGACAGACGCATCAACGCCTGCCTTACGCTTGCCGTAATGCAGCAGGAAGCAGAGATCACCACCATTGAGGGGCTGGGCACGCCAGACAATCTTCATCCTCTGCAGTCTGCTTTCATCCGGCATGATGGCTACCAGTGCGGCTACTGCACGCCGGGCCAGATATGTTCCTCGGTTGCGATGCTCAGTGAAATTGAAGCGGGTGTGCCAAGTCACGTCACGCAGGATCTGGCCTCCCGCTCTGAGGTAAATGAAGCAGAACTGCGTGAAAGGATGAGCGGCAATATCTGCCGCTGCGGGGCCTACGCCAATATTATTGCTGCTCTTCAGGAGTACGCGGGGAGGAAGGGATCATGAAAGCCTTTACCTATGAACGCGTCAGCACGCCTGCGGAAGCCGCGCTGAGCGCGCAGCAGCATCCCGGTTGCCGGTTTATTGCTGGCGGCACCAATCTTCTGGATCTGATGAAGCTGGGAATTGAGACGCCCGGGCATCTGATTGATGTGAACGCTCTGGAGCTCGATCAGATTGAAGCTCTCCCTGAGGGAGGGCTGCGCATCGGGGCGCTGGTTCGCAACACGGACCTCGCCGCAGACATCCGTATTCGCAGGGATTACGCCGTTCTGTCGAGAGCGCTGCTGGCCGGTGCCTCCGGGCAGCTTCGCAATCAGGCGACAACGGCCGGAAACCTTCTCCAGCGTACGCGCTGCCCCTATTTCTATGACGTGAACCAGCCCTGTAATAAACGTGCACCCGGCACCGGCTGTGCGGCCATTCAGGGTTACAGCAGGCAGCACGCGGTCGTGGGTGGAAGCGATGACTGTATCGCAACCCATCCCAGCGATATGGCCGTGGCGATGCAGCTGCTCGGGGCGGAAATTGAAACCGTCAGCGCTGACGGCAACGTACGTCGTATCGAGATGAGCGATCTTTATCCCTCCCCCGGCAGCACGCCGCATATTGAAACCGTGCTGCAGCCGGGGGAGCTGATTGTCAGCGTGGTACTGCCTCCGCCTGTGGATGGTGTTCACCTGTACCGCAAAGTGCGGGACCGGGCATCGTACGCGTTTGCACTGGTGTCGGTGGCCGCCATCATCCGGCCAGACGGGTCTGGTCGCGTGGCAATGGGCGGCGTAGCCCACAAGCCGTGGCGCAGCGATGAGGCCGATGCTGAAATACAAAATGGCTTTCAGCCGGTATTCGATCGGCTCTTCAGCGCTGCCCTGCCCACTGAAGATAACCGCTTCAAACTGGTGCTGGCGAAACGCACGCTGGCTTCGGTACTGGCGGAAGCAAGGGGACTGAACCATGAAGTTTGAGACACCTGCGGGAACCAACCCCATAGATAACCTCCGGTATGTCGGGCAGCCGCTTGACCGCGTAGACGGGCCACTTAAAACGACGGGCAGCGCAACATACGCCTATGAGTGGCATGAAAACGTTCCTGGCCTGGCTTATGGTTTTATTGTTGCTGCACCGACAGCGAAAGGCACGATAACCGCCATCAGAATTGAATCGGTTCGTAACGCGCCAGGCGTACTTGCCGTCATTACCGGACGCGATGTTGAAGCGCTGGGCAAAGCGGATCGAAATGCGGCAACGCTGCTGGCGGTTGACAAAATTGAGCACTACCACCAGGCCATCGCCGTTGTCATCGCGGAAACCTTTGAACAGGCACGTGAGGCGGCTTACAGCGTGAAAGTGGATTACCAGGCGGCGCCGGGCCACTACAGCCTGGCCGCTGAGAAGGAGAACGTCGATACACCGATGCCAGATGAGCCTGACAAAAACATTGGCGACTTTGACCAGGCTTACGCTGAGGCAAGCGTGACGATTGACACCGTGTATACAACGCCCGACCAGAGCCATATGGCCATGGAGCCTCATGCCTCCATGGCAGTCTGGGAAGATGACAGGCTCACGCTGTGGACTTCCAATCAGATGATTGACTGGTGTCGTACCGACCTCGCAGAAACGCTCAACATGCCGATTGAGAAGATTCGAATTGTGTCTCCCTATATCGGCGGCGGATTCGGGGGCAAGCTCTTTCTGCGCAGCGACGCGCTGCTGGCGGCACTGGGTGCGCGCGTGACCTCCCGACCGGTAAAGGTCATGCTGCCCAGACCCGTCATCCCGAACAACACCACGCACCGGCCTGCCACTGTTCAGCACATCCGGATCGGTGCTGACAGCAGCGGACTGATCACGGCTATTTCACACAACAGCTGGTCAGGCAATCTTCCCGGCGGTACCCCCGAAACCGCCGTCCAGCAGTCGGAGCTGCTTTATACCGGTGCCAACCGTCATACGGGACTGCGCCTGACCCAACTTGATTTACCTGAAGGTAATGCGATGCGCGCCCCGGGAGAGGCTCCCGGACTGATGGCGCTGGAAATTGCCATAGATGAAATGGCGGAAAAAACGGGAATGGATCCCGTCGCCTTTCGCATACGTAACGATACGCAGGTTGACCCGGCTCACCCGGAGCGCTTCTTTTCCCGCCGTCAGCTGGTGGAATGCCTGAATACAGGCGCTGAACGGTTCGGATGGCATAAGAGGACACCTCAGCCTGCGCAGGTACGTGAGGGCCGGTGGCTGGTGGGCATGGGGATGGCCACCGGTTTTCGTAATAACATGGTGGCGACCTCCGGAGCGCGCGTCCATCTGGATGAAACCGGGCATGTGACGGTTGAGACTGACATGACGGACATCGGCACCGGCAGCTACACCATCCTTGCTCAGACGGCAGCAGAGATGATGGGTGTCAGCCTTGCGCAGGTCACGGTCAGGCTGGGTGACTCGGATTTTCCGGAATCCGCAGGATCTGGCGGCCAGTGGGGCGCAAACACCTCAACGGCCGGTGTCTATGCTGCCTGTGTGAAACTTCGCGCAGACGTGGCTGACAGGCTGGGGTTTGAAGGCGATAACGTGGTGTTCTCAGACGGGCAGGTCATACAGGGAGATCGCCGCGCCGCACTGGCCGCGGCAGCCGCCGGCGGTCCGCTTACCGCAGAGGACAGCATTGAATTTGGTGACCTTGACCAGCGATTCCAGCAGTCAACGTTTGCAGGACATTTTGTTGAAGTGGTGGTAGACAGCTTCACAGGAGAAGTGCGCGTAAGGCGGATGCTGGCGGTCTGTGCGGCCGGGCGCATTCTGAACCCCAAAACAGCGCGCAGTCAGGTGATTGGCGCCATGACAATGGGACTGGGGGCCGCACTGATGGAAGAGCTTGCCGTGGACGAAAAGCAGGGCTTTTTTGTTAACCACGATATGGCCGGTTATGAAGTCCCGGTGCATGCGGATATACCGGAGCAGGAGGTCATTTTTCTTGATGATGACGATCCGGTTTCCTCACCCATGAAAGCGAAGGGTGTGGGTGAGCTGGGCCTGTGTGGGGTCAGCGCCGCGATCGTCAATGCCATCTATAATGCCACCGGCGTCCGTGTCCGGGATTACCCGGTTACGCTGGATAAGCTGCTGGAAGGGCTTCCCGAGCTCCACTGAGCCCTACTCCGCCAGCTTGATGCTGGCTGGCGGAGCATCGGCAGAAATGTTCACTGGTTTAAAAAGCGGTCGGGATGGTCAGACTCCAGGGAACGCAGGGTATCGTAACGACCAAATATGCGATAACGGTTACGGGCAACTGAATTGTAGAGCGAGTCGGTGACCGCCAGGGGCAGAAAGCGCAGTAATGCCAGAAGCCGCCAGGGCCATGGCAGAAAGCGCATAATGCGGAAGATGGCCTCAGAGCGTATCCAGTATTGCTGCCCATTGAAAAGGACAATGGTATGGATGCTGTCTGCTGACATACCAATATGCTCCAGCAATACTCTCCCCTCCCGGCTCTGAACCGGGGCGAACCTGACGAACGGGGGCAGGCGATGAGACAGTAAAAAACGGACCCAAGCATTGCACAGTTTACAAACGCCATCGTAAATGACCACCTGATCGCCGGGTGTCAGAATCGGAACGGGCTGTGACATAGTATCCTTAACGTTTTCGGTTACGGGATTGGAATAATCCCCTGTCTGCTTCCAGGTTGAAAGTCTAGCAGTCCCGCAGTCATATGGTATTTTGCTAAAGCTGAAGACCGTCAGCCGCCACTTATCAGAAATGGTTTTTAAGCAGTGAAGACGTGGTCTAGAAAGCGGCATTGTATAGCATTAACGAACTGACGCGGATCCGGTCGGCGTGAGCGGAAGAAACGCCGAACGCCGGTTGCATCCACCCGGAATTAGTTCCGTTTATTAGAATGCCCGCATTGAGGAGCTAATCGAGGAGACTCTCCAGCAGCAAAATATTCGTTAATGGACCCTGGAGAGGCATGATATTTCCTACCCAAGTCTCAGGGACGCGATGGGAAAAATGGCGGCAATGGGTCAGCCATTTGGGGGCATGTTTACCGAAGATGAAGTCATTGAGGGTGCCATAACAGGCTAAGTGCTTGAAAAATGCTGAAGTGAGAAACTATATAAGCCTTATACGCGCGGGAGATACCGAAATTGTCCCTATACAGGGTAAGGAGGAGCCGCCATGTCTAGCGGCCGTCGGTCCAGGACACATAAAACTCATCCCTCATTGAGAATTCGCAGCGCTTCCCGGTTAAACGCAGGCAGGTCCTCCGGCGTACGGCTGGTGACCAGTTTATCGTCATCGACAACGACGTCTTTATCATAAAAGTCCGCCCCGGCATTACGCAGATCAATGGCGATCGCTTTCACGCAGGTCATTTTGCGTCCGCGCACGCCGTTGGCACTGATAAGCAACTGAGGCCCATGACAAATGGCGAATACAGGTTTCCCGCTGGCGACAAACTCTTTGGTGAAATTTACAAAACGATCGTCACCGCGCAGTGAGTCAGGTGAGTGGCCGCCAGGTAAAAGTAGTGCGTCAAACTCTGCAGGGCTGACGTGATCAATATCCCTGTCGATTTTGACTACCGCTTTACCTTGCTTACCTTTAACCGTTTTCCCCGCTTGCATCTCAATGGTCACCACCTCGTGCCCTGCTTTAGCATAGGCATCAGCGGGTGAGGTGAATTCTGAGTCCTCGAATTCATCGGTAATAAGGACCGCTATTTTCTTACCCATCTGTCTCTCCTTGCTGTGAAAACGCTATGCGTTTGTGGCTTGGTTAACCCATCAAGTCTGGTTGCGATAGCTTAAAACACAAGCCAGACGGTGCCGTTATGCAGATGAAAATCAGCGATCATGCAAAACAGGGGCGATAAGCGCAGCGAGAAAGGTGGGCCCGTGATGAATTCCACCGTGCTGGCTTATTCAGTTGATTGTGAAAACTGACGTAGATGAATGTTCTCCCTGCTACGTGCATCAGATATTGAGGCAGGGCAATTGCATAAGATGGGAGAGAGCTTATTGAAGGACAGTGCCCTTAAGGCTCCATATGGCATCAATAAAGGTAAAAGTGCCCTCATGTTCCTTTATGGCGGTCTGCCAGTCACAAAAGCATCATGGTGAATCAATGCTCGCTGACTAAACGATTTTATGAGGCATGAAACGATGAAGGCACTTTTCTTCACAGCACGCCAGAAAATACGCCTGCGCAGCAGGTGTGGCAACGCTTTGGGCTGAATCAGGCAATGCGATCAGGATTTCTTTTTATGCCATTTGCTGTCGCTGCCTTTTTCATAACCATGCTTAACCGCGGCCCAGGCAACCTTATGTGCAACCTCCTCCCGGGTACTGTCCCCCTTGCGGTCGTTCTTATTTTCATACTCATCCCATGCACTGTTAAAAGCCGCCAGGTAAATATCCTGCGCATGGGCAGGAAGGACATGCGTAACACTGTCGGGAAGAGCACTTCGGGATTTATAGGGCATGTACAGACTCCTCTGTTGATGACTTAATCCTGGTTCACTTATGATTTTTTTCAATGTCAGAAAAGGCGAACAAGGCTAATGGCGCTATACATACAGCCCGGAACTGGCTGGGTCACTGATAATCCGGGTTGTTTACCTTGCCGGTAAACTTTTCTCTCAGAGTCGGAGTGTTTATCTTATTCCCGCCACGTCGTCGGCCCGGAAAGAAATGCGGCCATCCATTTGACTCTTTCACTCAATGGAGCAGAGGCGCCTCATCTGAATGTTATTTGATGCAGAATGAATACGCCGCCTTCAGCCAGCCTCGGATGATTCAGAACGTGATTCAACTCCTGTCCTGACGTCTCCCTGTCTGACCGCTGTTTAAGCAGCGGCCTTTCAGGCGCACTGAAGTCAGACGGTCGCAGACGAAAGAAAGAACCCGCAGCTAAAACTACCAGCAACGAAGAACCAAGTAGTTACAGCATTCATATCGAAGCCTTAAACGACTTACCGGCCCTCCGGGCCGGGCGGCGGCGGCTTTTACAGGGGGAAATCGGGGCTGCTGCGGGGATATGGGCGCGTTTTTAATTGATGCGAAGTTCAGATGTCAAAGGCCGCAGTGAAGGTACGTATGGAGGGGGCTGGGTGGTGAGGTTCGCTACACTCCTGAGTGAGAAGATAATGTATGCTGTAACTAATTCCGTCCTTGTTGTGCCTTAATGTGCATTTCTTTTGAACATTTAGTATGGTCTTTAGATGAATAATGATTGAGGTGTATATGAGCTCATCAGCTTACGACCACGGAATCAAAGCGGCTTCGGTCTGGAAGCGTCTGACAAGCGTCTATAGTGATGCCGATTCTCGCTTTACTGCATGGGCAGAGAGTAAAGGGATTCCGGTGGTGATCGGTAAACCATTAGTTCCCTTCTCTTCACTACTACTTCTGGCCATAGTTCTGATCGCTGGGTTTGCAGTTAGTGCCGTGATTATCGCAGCAGCTGCGTTCGTGTATATGGTCCGTTACATTCAATTAAATGCTTCAGAAGATATGAGATCAGCATCATCCAACAACTCCACTTCAACAGGTGGCCAGTTCAGAAGTGGAAATAATGGGGATGGTTTTTATAGTGGACCCGATGATATCACTGTGACATCTGCAAGATTAGATAAGGATGAAGACGACGATTAACTCAAATGGAGCTAATCGTCGGTTTATTTAAATCTTCACAGTACTTTTCGCCTTTTCTACTGCCTCTCCCCCACTCTTTTGCACCTGTGATGTACCACTTTTAAACGCACCATCAAGGGTTCCGCCTATTCTGATGCCTGCCCAGGAAAGCGCCCCCATCCACACTGCCGGCAATATTAGAAACATTGTCGCCATGACAAAATTCATGATCAGGTCATCCGAACTGTTCTGGAATCCGGCCATGTTAAAGCTGCTGTGCGTGTCAGGAAGTTCAGCGCAAACAGCACAAACGAGAGCGTTATGACGGTCTTAATCTCATAGGCGGAGAAGGCGAGAATAAGCGGCAGAATCACCACGATGGCCATGAGCAGCACAGCCTGGACCATGGGCAGTGCCTGACGCATGGCATCGAAGGCCGGGAATGCGGCCAGACTGCCTAATGCGGTGCCGCCTATCGCAGCCACACGGGCAACGGAGTTATCCAGCGTAAAATCAGCATTGCCACCATAGCCGGCGTAAACGTGTCCACCCTGCGACACGGTCAGACTCTCCGGGCTGACCAGACGACGGATAATCGCTTCTTTGTAGTCAGCCGTATTGCCGCCGATCATGGTCATGGCAGCTGACAGACGGGTCCATAATCCCGGGTCAGCCTGATCGACGACGCGGGCCTGCAGTCCGGTATCCGCCTTGCTCCACCATTCACTGCAGGTCGGATAACTGTCCTATTGCAGGCAGGTGATGCTTTACGGTGCTGAAACGGCTACCTGATGACGGAATAACGTCATCAGCGTTCTCATCAGGAAAGGAGGTTTCTGTCGTCATTTTGTCAGCCACCCTCCGCGCGCAGGCTGCGCCTGAATGGGACGGGGACCAGTGACCTGAGAGGGACTGGCGGCGGATGACGTAGCTGCAGCCGGCGCGTATGCGCTGGCAGGGCGCGGCGGCAGCTGTGTAGCAGGCAACTGATAGCCTGCACGCAGGCTGTGGCAGACCACGCGCTGCACGTCATCCACTTCCAGCTCCCATGCGGGGCCCGCCAGCACCTGCAGCGCGGTGCGAAGACGCATCGGACCCAGCTGGAACTGGACGGCCGGCAGCGGCTGACGATACAGCACGCCGTTGGCCGGTCCTGTCTGACACAGTGAGTAGCCGGACTGCTTCAGCGCATAACGCATGGCATCGGCCACGGTTGGCTGAACCGAGGAAGGAATACGCACATCAATAATCTGTGAGAGGGGGGTCGCGTTGCACGGCCTGAGGATCCGTTCTGACAAGCAGGTAACGATCGTAGCGAACCACCTCGGGCGTCCGCGCGTAAACATCATCAGCAGATGTCTGGACGTTGCGGGTGACGCTGACCGGGGCAACCGGTTCTGCAGGTGCCCGTTCCTGCAGCTTCTGGGGCTGCTGAATACACCCCGTCAGCAGCGCAAGCGGTAAAGCGGCAAAGACGGCATTAAATTTCATCTGGAAAGTTCCTGTACAGTGTGAACAGGCATCACTGTGCGCAACTCTTCAACAGGCTTCTATCAACAACTCTTTTTGCGTTTTCAAAAAAAAACGCTGACCGGAGTCAGCGTTTTTTATCAGCACTTTCAGGCAACCTGATGGGGCGGGTGCGTGATGTCACCACGGCCGCTTAACAGGCCATCAATCGAAACATCTTCGTCCAGTGCGTCCCAGTGGATCCCACGGGGAGACAGTTCATAGTCATTCAGCTGTTCGGCAGACGCGTTGCAAAGTCGGGGAAACCAGGACAGCGGCACACCGATTATTCGCTCGTCTGACAGTTCGACCCACATGATGCGGTCATCGAACCGAACTTCCTTAGCTGAAATAGTCATTCCAGGCCTCCAGAAGCAGGGGTTGGTTTAGCTTTATCAGTATTAGCAGTTCTTTTACTGTCCGGGAATCAAATCCGTCATTACGCGCCAGTTTCACAATAGGTTCCAGCCAGAACTTTGCTTCAGTGCCGGCCTTTATCACATGAATGTGAGCAGGTTCGCGCGGATTGCCTTCGTTGGAATAGAAAAAGAACCGAAAACCGTTCAGCCTAAGTATGACAGGCATCGTCAGTAACCTTTAAGGGATTTGGTGAAATTAACTGCAGCAGTAAGAGGCAGCAGCGGTTCAGAGAGCGCCTGCGGCATGTTTTGCGATACCGTAACCGTGTCCGAGGAACGGTATGTCATCATCCCAGTCCCCTGCAGGTTGCGACTGTGACGCAGGCTGCTGCGGAGCGGATTGAGGAGCACTGTGACGCTGCGATCCCCGTTTTTGGTTTCGCTGATCCCTGCCGCCTTTCGGCTGCGGAGCGGAGGAAGGCTGTGACGCCGGCTGCTGTGGCTGGCCCCAGCCACCGCTGTGTTGTGGTTGATCGCTGTTCTGTTGACGTCCCCCTAACATCTGCAGGGTGCCGCCCACGTTCACAACCACTTCCGTTGAGTATTTGTCCTGCCCGCTCTGGTCCTGCCATTTGCGGGTGCGCAGCTGTCCCTCGATATACACCTGAGAACCTTTGCGAAGGTATTCACCGGCAAGTTCTGCAAGCTTGCCAAACAGCACTACGCGATGCCATTCAGTGACTTCCCGGTTTTCACCGGTTTGCTTATCGCGCCATGACTCTGACGTTGCCAGTGAAAGGTTAGCGACCGCGCCGCCGTTAGGCATATAGCGGATTTCAGGATCCAGTCCGAGATTGCCGACCAGAATAACTTTGTTTACGCCGCGAGAGGACATAAGCATGCTCCTTCAGGGAAAGGCCTGCTCAGAAGAGAGCAGGCTTTGGTGAACAATCAGAATGAGTTTTCAGCGTAGGCTTGCTGCTGAGAGGCGGCATTCTGCGTCGGATGGGGTTCAGCGCGTTCAGTCTTGAAGACCATGTCCTGGCCTATCTTGATCCAGTCCACCTTAATCAGGCGGGCTTTCAGGCTGACACGACTTTCACCGGCGTGCTCACCATTTTTCAGCTGAAAAATGTCGGTTGACGGGTTACTCAGTACAAAGCCAATCAGCACTTTCTTGTCTTCATCCACCGCCTTCTGACAGCGGTTAATGAGACTGCTGGCTTCTTTGCCGGCAACCGTGACGTCGAAACGCACGTAAGAAGGGCTGTCGGCCGGACCTGACAGTGCGTTGATCACGCAGCTGATAAAGGTGCCGGACTGAGCATTGACCTGCCGCACGTTGCTGAGATAGCCCAGTCCGTTGATGGTCAGGTTGAAGTAGTCTTTTGATTTACCGGTGTTGCTGGCATTTGAAGTGTTGTTTACAGACATGATGTTTTCTCCATGGAGGTCAAAAAAGGTTCGACGGAGAAAACTTCTGCCCGGACGGGAGAAGAATTCCCGTCGGGGAGTCAGAATCAGCTAAATTCTGACTGTCTTGATAGTTGAATGAACCTTCATCGCCAGGCAGTAGGAGCCGTAATTGACGATATCTGCTTCCAAAGGCGAGCAGATTTACCACACTGATGTGTTCTCCCTTGCAGGCTACAGGAGTGTTATGTTCAGCCACCCGAAGGCGATTCTCTCAGGCCAGGAATCATTGGTGGTCGTCAGAGACGACAGGTAAGCCCGTTCATTTTTAAGCCAAAAATCGCGGCTGTCAACCTTTCTGACTCGTCAGATTGAGACTTGCCGGCGCGGAAGGCGGCGCTTTTCGACCCCGGCCTGCCCCCCGGGTTTTACCCGCCGCCTGACGACGGTTTTTACGGTTTGCCTCACCAATGATCCCCTTACAGTCCGGATACTTCATGCAGCCCCAGAAATTGCCCTGTTTGTTCTTGCACAGCCGGGTCGGGCCACCGCAAATCGGGCAGACAGGGCCGGTCAGCGCCGTGACGTTGAAGGCAGTCGCCCGCCCTTTTTCGATAAGATGCCGGGTCCACTGGCACTGCTTTTGCATAAAATAGCTGAGCTCACTTTTCCCCTGGGCGATATCATCCAGCGCCTGCTCCCAGAGGGCCGTCATGCCGGGGCTGGTCAGTGTTTCAGGCAGTGCGGCGATGAGCTCGTGCGCCATCTGAGTGGACAGGATGAACTTCCCCTTTCTCTCCAGGAAGCCCCGCTTAAACAGCGTTTCCAGCACGCCGCTGCGCGTCGCTTCCGTCCCCAGCCCGGCATTCTCACGCAGCACTTTCCCTAGCTGGGGATCTGTGACCAGGCTTGCCGCGTTTTTCATGGCCGCTATCAGCGTGCCTTCGGTATGGTGCGGCGGCGCTTTGGTCATATAATCTTTAACGACCGCACCGGTAACCGTGCAGGCAGCGCCCTGCTCAAGCGCAGGCAGTTGCGCGGACGACGCTTTATCACCGTCAGCCTCCTCCAACTGCTCTGCGGTAAAGAGTGATTTCCAGCCGGCGTGGATCATCACGCGCCCCCGCGTGCGGAAAAGCTGATTGCCGATGTTGAAGGTGGCATCCGTCACATCGGTTTCCTGCAGCGGCATAAACTGTGACAGATAGTGCAGCCGGATAAGCGAATAGACTTTGAGCTCTTTTGCATTCAGTTTTGCTATTTCGAACGGCTGCCGCGTGGGAATAATCGCATGGTGCGCCGTAATTTTTTTGTCGTTCCAGACGCGCGAGTTGAATGCAGTATCAAGTTGCGCAATCTCGGCGCTGATTGTCGGGTCCGAGCGCTGTATCCCATCCAGCACGGCGCTGGTCTCCGCCCGCATCGAAAGCGGGAGATAGCCGCAGTCGGTACGTGGGTAGGTCGTCGTTTTGTGTTTTTCATACAGTGACTGGGCGATAGACAGGACCTCATTAGCCCCAAAGCCCCATTTGCGGTTGCAGGCCTCCTGAAGATCGCCAAGAGAAAAACAGAGCGGTGCCGGGGTTTTATCGCGCTTTTTCTCAACGGAAATCACGCTGCCGGATCCGGCTTTCTGGCAGAGCTGCCCGACAGCCTGTGCAACCTGCTGATTCACGCAGCGATTTTCACTGTCGCAATATTGCCCCGCCGCAACCCATTCGGCTTCAAAGGCAATTCCGTCCTTTTCCAGCTGTGCCCTGACCTTCCACCACGGCTGTGGCGTAAAGCCGGCAATTTCATGATCCCGATTAACCACAATGGCGAGCGTGGGCGTCTGAACTCGTCCAACGGAATACACCTCTGATACGCCGGCTTCACCGGCTTTCACGGTATAAAACCGGGTCAGATTCATCCCGATAAGCCAGTCAGCCCGCGCACGACCGATACCGGCCTGGTAGAGTTTTTCGGTTTTTTCACCCGGCAACATTTCATTCAGCGCTGTTTTAATGCTCGCTTCGTCAAGCGCGGAAAGCCACAGCCGGCGCACGGCACCGCTGTAGTGGCAGTATTCCATCAACTCACGTGCAATCACCTCACCTTCCCGATCGGCATCGGTTGCAATGACCACTTCACTGGCCTGCTTCAGCAGTTTTCTGATGACGCCAAACTGATCGGCAGTGTCTTTCTTGACGGTCATCTGCCAGCGATCCGGAATAACGGGCATCGCGCTGAAAAAGGCAGAGTCATCAACTGTGAGCCCGTATTCTTCAGAGATGTGACCAAATTTAAGTTCGACCTGCACGCCCGGATCGCTACTGCCACCGCTGTATTCAAGCGCATGTATCCGCTCTCTAAGGTAGAAGAGCTGACCGGGTAAGCCGTTCTGAAACTCCAGAAACAAACCTTCCTGCGAACTGATAACCAGCCTGACCGACATGGTCTGATGGTATGTATCGTGAAACAGCTGCGCGAGCGCGTTACTGTCGAAAGTAAACATAGGATCACCTGCTGAAACAGCGGGACCTGCCTCCTTCCGGAGAGCAAATCCCGGGAGGGTTGGTAAATGCGTCAGTCGTTGTGCTGTTGGGCAAGCCAGAGCTCAATACCTGATATCGCTTCCCACTCTTCAGTGGTGACCTGCTTGCCGGGTCCGGACGTTTTAACCAGCAGCAGGTGTTCAACCGCGCTAGGTATCACGAAAGATGCCGGAATGTCTTCGGGTGCTTTGGTAAACATATCCATGTTCCACGCCAGCCATCGCTGTGCGAAACGCCAGCTTTGCGGGCAGGAACTGGTTATGTGATAGCCGCCGGGGCATATGTTATGCAGAAGAACCAGCACGATGCGCACGAATAAATCCTGTCTGCATCGCTGACTCTCAACCTTACGGTACGGTTGAAAATTATCCGAAAGCGTCTGCCTGAGGTAGAACGGATTGCAGCAGTAGCCTGCACTGTCCTTATGGTTGAACGTAACCGAACCTTCATCATCAAACAGCTCAGAAGCACGGTTCATCTCAAAACCCAGCGGCTTATATGGCCGGAGCTGAGCGGGAAGAAGCCAGAAGGCTTCTTTCACCACCTCGGTAAATCGGGACCACTGTTCCGCCTTTATGGACGCCCCCTGGACCAGCTGGTAAACGCCCGGAATGACCAGTGAATCAATTGAGGTCTGTGTCATGGTAAATCTCCAGTTCAGAGGGGATTTACCGCCCGCAGGGACGTAAATCCCCGATGGGTTAAAGTTGAGGTGTTAGCGTTTGTCGGTTTTAAGTGCCTCAAGTGTGAACTCAAGCTCTGAAACCAGACCCCAGTCTGCCGTTGTGAAAGATCGTTCACCGCCAGACACGCTTCTGATAAGCAACTCATCAGCCGCGCCGGTGATAAACCCATGCGTGCTGAAAGGCTGAGGCGCAGCATGATCTAAAATCAGCTCATGCCGTATTGCCCATCGAACAGGTAGAGACCAGCTGACGCCGCCGGCTGATGAGGTTATTTCGTAACAGCCCTCACAATGTTGATACAGCAGGATCAGCACTATTCGTGTGAAGAAATCGATGGGTTGCCCCTCTGTATCAATACGCAAACCGGCGCTTAAATCCTGAGTCAACATCACGCCTCTGGATACGTAATTCCCTTCGTCTTTTCCGGCGAAAGCAAATATCTCCAGAGAAGGGAACATCATGGACGCGCGTTGCATACGCATACCATTCGTGGGCGAACATGGACGAAGATGTACCGGCAGCAGCCAGAATGCTTCTGTGACTGCCAGGGTAAAACTGTGCCACTGGCTCGGGGATATCCATCCGATCTGCTTCACGTTATAGGTGACGTGCTGAGGCGGTACGGAGATGGGTGTCATGATAAATCCTCATGTAAACGGGATTTATCCCCCTGATGGGGAATAAATCCCCACAGGGTAAAGTCAGATTAGAAAGACTCTAATCGCGCAATTTCAAGATCGCCACGGCCGTCGTGATGACCACTGAAAGAAATACGTTTATGCAAATCCGGGTCAAGTCTGACACTCATAGCCCGTATTGATCTGACCATGTCAGCACAACATGAAGTTAGATATCGACCCTGTGCCCTGCCAAATTCGAGGCCATAAATAACAACGAACTGAACGGCCATATAATACGGTGGCTCATTGTTGTTCCGCACCTCCTCATCAAGGTCATCTAAACCAAGTGATTGGTAAGCCAGGGCCGTAAGCATTTCGCTTTCAAATTCCGCTAACTGCAGCAGGTCGGCTACGTTAGATGAAATAGTCATCTTTCATTCTCCTCACTGATATGCGAAACGCAATCTTGCCATCTGATCCGCCAGCTTCAGTGCAAAGCGGCGAGCCTGACGGTGGGAGCGAAACACTTCCACCGGTTGCTTCAGGGAACCAAAACGGTGATTACCGTAAAAGGTGCCGGAACGGGTAAGTATGCCGGACGTCCATTTTCCTGAGGGTAACTGATGGACTTGCACCTTAAAGCTCAGTGAGCCGGCGCGGTTCGTTATCCATTCATCTTTACTGTTGCCGTCTGCGACACGATCCCACAGGGATATAGCCGCAGCGGAAGCCGCAGAAAAAAGGCCTTTTATGGAAAAGGAAGATGGTAATAAAAGGGTTTGCATGGTGTTTCTCCGGTTAGTGGGGGAAACACCTGCCCAGTCGGGAAGATGTTTCCCGGTGGGCATTCGCAAAGCGAATGTATGGCTGAGGCGACTGTGCCGTTACTTCTGAGCAGTGAATACCCGGAAGGTCGCAGAGTCAGACGCGGCAAGCTGAGCGGATTTCGCAGCAGCATTGTAAGTGAAGTGCTTACCGTGCCGGCTGAAAATGAATTCATCACCCGGCTGACCGTTAATCACCGTTCTTGCCATAACAATGGCGTGATAACGATGATCGTCGAACCAGACGCGGGAACAGAACTCATAATGACCTGAAGGTGAAGACAGCCACGATGTTCTCCTGAGTGCTGCCGTGATATGAGGGTATTCAGACGCAACTCGGGTTGCAGCTGAAATAACCATATCGAAAGGCATACGCAGCTCAGTCAGGAACGAGTGAGTTATTGACATATTTTCTCCTGAAGAACAGAGAAACATTTACCCTGTCGGGAATGTTTCCCCGAAGAGCGAAGGCCGAAGCCGGATAGTTGAATGAACCTTCATCGCCAGGCAGTAGGAGCCGTGTTTGACGATATCTGCTTCCAAAGGCGAGCAGATGTACCACACTAATGTGTTCTCCCTTTCAGGCTACAGGAGTGTTAATGCAGCTACCCGAAGGCGGTCATCTCAAGCCACTGACCATTAGTGGTTGTCCGAAGACAACGTAAGAAGCATTTTAATAATAGCGCCGCTTTGAAGAGAATTACAAGCCCCCCTTATTAACCGGTTTCGTCAACGCGGTTATAAACACGCGCAACATAATCTCCGCGCCCGTCACCGTGTCCAAGATCCATCGACACTAAAGCCTCCGCCTCTTTTCGGCTCATTCCATTTTCAAGGTAATGATTTACGGCGTCCTGAGAATAAGCGTACCTGAGACTGTGCGGCGCATGTATTTCCGTCATTCCACTTTCACGTAATACATTATGATAGCGGTCAAGCGCCTGGTGAAGCGTTGGCTTGTCGATTAACTTACCATTATTATCATACACATAACGAACGGCCTCATTTAATAAAGCGATAACCCTGTCTCTTTCAAATATCGTTGCATCACGGGGACGTCCTCCTTTAGAGCCGAATACCACGCGAACATTACTTTCACCGGCAAGCAAACTTTTTCGCCACGTATTGAGTGACTTTGCTGACTGAACAGTTTCTTCTGCCCTGAGACCGATATATCTTGCCAGCTGAATGCCTAAAGCGATCCCACGATCTTTTTCTGATACGGTCGATATAATTTCTTTAAAACGTTCATCAGAAATGGCGACTTTAGTCCCTTCCCTGCTGGCACCAGAAATATTCAGAGCCTGATTGCTCAGTTTTTCATGTGCAGGATTAGCCAGAACGTTACGTCCCCCCTGAAAAAGGATTGAACGTAATGCGGCCATTTCATTTTGCAACGTTCTGGAGGATATATTTTCAACCTGACGGCTTCGGATATAGTTTTCGATATGTTTGGTCTTAATATGGCTTACGTCCCGAATCTGAATATTAAGGATTGCCAGTCGCTCCGAAAAGCGGCTGGCAATCTTTGAACGATCAGAAACTGTTTTAAAACTTCCTCCGCCCTGACGTGCGAGCGTCACGAGCTGCTTACTTAATTTTCCAGCCACTGTATACCTCCTTCAGAATCCACAGGTGTTGGCCCACAAAACCAACAGCTGTATGACTCTGACTCTGTACATCTCTTCCCCGATGACACGGTTGCTTTTGCGCTTCCTGCGTCTCGACTGGTATCTGTGCATCGGGGCGGCGAAATGTTGAGTTCTTGCGAGGCTCCCCAGGTCTCTGACCTGTTTGCGGCTTACGCCGTGCTGACGTTAGTCAGTCTGCCTCCGTACACCAGTTTCCTGATGTCGCCATCGATACCGAGTCGATCATTCTCCTTCTAATAAAACGCCCTTAACGGGTTGTTCGTTAACGTCGCGTCATGGTTGATAAATAGCCAGTTGAGCACCTGAAAACACGCAATACGTGCACGTCAGATTGTACCGGCCTGCTGAAAACCGCACTGTGCGTGGGTTTGGTCGTTATGCGCTGCGCGCGTCACTTTGTTCTCGTTTCACTCGAACCAAAGTGACGCCGCGCAGCTTCATGCTCCTAATGCATCTTCCGCAAGCGCCCAAATGTTCCAAATGGGCTTATGCGTCATTGCAAAAGTCGTATGCAGCTCAGGGCGTATCCCTGAAAAATTTATAACGGAAGTGAAGTAAAGCATCGTTGTGGATGCTTTATCTGAGGGCAAGAGGCGTAAAGAAGCCCTGCGTTGGTATGTTTAAGAAACCCCCATCGTCGCGTCGTAGGTGCGCATTATTGACGATATCTGCTTCCAGGAGCGAGCAGATGTACCACACTGGTGTGTTCTCCCTTTCAGGCTACAGGAGTGTTTTAAGCAGCTGCCCGAAGGCGGTCCTCTCAAGCTATTGGACCATTGGTGGGTCGCCAGTTGGCGACGTAGTGCATTTGAACGATATCAATACTACAGCACCGATGTCAAAACAGATCTAATATTTACGTTGAAATCCGGATTCATGTTAATAATTTAAAGGAGAAAAAAATGGACAACATAAGCAATGCCACCTTTCTGACTTTAACTGTCACCATATTTATAGCAGCAGTTAACTTTTTCTTTGGAATTCATGGAAGGTTAAAAAAATTTTCGAATGAAAGAATATCTGTCTACAAGGAAATATCCTCACTAGAGGATAGCAATGGACAATTTTCAGATACTAAAGAAGTTGCAAAGCAGAAACTCAAGTCACAAGTGCTTTTTGAATTGACAAAATTGAGAGATACCAAGCTTGCTTCTTTAATGCTACATATCCTGAAGAAGAACTCTGACATAGACATTAAAAAAGAAACTTCTGTCAGAACAGTAGTTGACTGTTTAGATCAAGAAGTGACAGTTATAAACTCTTCAATTACAAAAACAACTCTATCTCTTAGCCGACCTAGATTCTGTAAAAAAAGAAACAAAGGTGCCTTACAAGTTTCCTTATATATAACCTTATCAATCATATTTTCTCAAGCAGCATTTTCATTCTCAGAATCAAGAGAGCAATTACCAATGGCATTAGCAACAGGATTAATATCCTTGTTTATGATCTTTCTGTATGCACTATGTCTAATAAAATACCCTATACTGGGTAGCTTCAATCATTATAACAACATCATAATAAATCTAGAAAATTAAAAATCCCTTAGTGGGTGGGTACTAAAACCCACTCCACTCTTAATAATTACCGCCCAAATATTTCCCTTGAACCCTATAACAATAATTTAATCCAACAACCTCTGGATAACACCTGAAAATATATTAAAGATGGAGCTAGTCAAATTTATAAAAAATTATGAGCTTAGCCGCTAAATTGGAGATTTATGAATATGAAAGCGATACTGAGATGACCTGTTCCCCATTGATCTCACAGATTGCTGTTAGTACTGTACGCTGCTTTTTAACAGCTGCCGTTTTTTCTGCTTCGCAGATATGCTTTTCCTGCGCCTCTGCCCAGTGCAGCATCGCCTTCACGGAAAATTCCAGCGCTGCGGTTCCAAACTGCAAAACAATGTCTGGCAGAGTCAGTAATGCTGTAGTCGGTACAGAAGCGCTGTCATATTTCATTTCAAGCCAGCTGCGTCAATTGGATGTACAGAACTTTGCGTCACATTTTACAGGCTGCATACCTTTTGCCACTGCGGGTAGATGCCTGGCGCTATTGAAGTCTTCAACGATGTTGTGTTCATGATCGCCCTCCCCTTTTGCACATTACAGCCACAATTTCCGGAGGCGTGATACCCGCAAATACCATTTTTTCTTACTGCGTGAGCAGATGGCCAATGGCCTTCGGCTTGAAGCGTTCGGTATTCAGAATGTACAGACCGGTGTGATCGAGCGTTGCAGGGATAAGCCCGTGACAGAAAGGCAATTTGCCACCCGGGCTGAGAATATCGAGCGTGACGCGGCGATTTTTCAAGTGCGTCAGGCGCAGATGAACCGGAAACACCCCACTCTCCTCACGATCAGTTACCGATTGCAAATTAAGCTTTTAGCCTGAATCTGTTGCCATAATTTTCTGCGTCAGCATTAGCCACCCGATGGTCTGAAAGACTTGGGACAGGAGACGTTAGGCTTGGTGCGAAGCATGGCAGCGCGGCCCGAAGGGCGACGCCAGATGTCAGTATCATGTAGTGAAAAGGAACTGGACCTTATTGCGCCCAACATTGAGGAGACATACGGCTCCGCTGCCGCTGCTATTTTTGCATCTTGCACTCTACGCGGGGGGTTATCCACAATTTGGGTGTACAGCTATCCGCAAACCCTGTGGACAGTTTGACGCACGACAGGGGAGCAAGGTGGCAGGAGCAACTGTTCGCTTAGCAACCAATCAGCCAGTCTCTGGCGCTGAGCGTTTTATCCAGCTGAATATTGAAAATAACTCATTATTCTTCAGGGGCATTGTCGAGAGTGAGACGATTCAACATGGATACAGACTTGTCATTGAATTACGCCTCATTAATACTGTACATATAAACAGTGTTATTGGAGGGCGATTTATGTGTTGTACCTTGTTTTTTTCTGCCGCTGAGACGGCATCGTTTAAAGAGCTGCTGTCGTGAAACCCGCAACCTACAGCTCTGGCCTGACACTCCTCTGGCCACCTATATTTACGCCTCGCGTTCGCGTGCCGCTGTTTGCGGACACCTGCGCGGCGGGTTTCCCCTCCCCTGCTCAGGATTACGTTGAGTCCGAGCTTGATCTGAATGAATTATGCATACGTCGGCGCGCCTCAACATTTTTCGTTCGTGCCAGCGGCAGCAGCATGCAGGAGCTGGGCCTTTATGACGGTGACGTCATGGTTGTGGATCGGGCTGAGGAGGCTTCCCACGGGGATATCGTCATTGCTGAGGTTAACGGCGAATTCACGGTTAAACGCCTGCAGCTGCATCCTCGTCTCGCCCTGCTGCCCATGAATCCGGCCTACTCAATTATTTATCCGGAAGAGCTGCAGCTGCTTGGCGTCGTAACCTGGTTCTTCAACAGCACGCGTGCCCGCCGGAGGTAACCATGCCCATGTTTGGCCTGGCAGACGTTAATTCCTTTTACGCAAGCTGCGAATCGCTGTTTCGACCCGATCTGCGCGGTAAACCCGTTGTGGTGCTCAGTAACAATGATGGCTGCGTTATCGCACGCTCCGCAGATGCTAAGGCGCTGGGAATAAAAATGGGCGCGCCCTGGTTTCAGATAAAAAATGAAGGATATCCCGTCCAAATTCATGTGTTTAGTTCAAATTATGCCCTGTAGTAAGTTAAGTGGAATGCAACATTGATTGAGTAAACTTTGATCAGCAGAACTGCTGTCAGAGGTAAACACAATGCTGATTTCACCGAATGAACACAGCCTGTTGCTGGCTGAACGCTGGCTTAAACTGTTATCCGATCTGGGCCGGGCGCAGGCCACGCTCACCGCCTACCGCAATGCCCTCAGCCATTATTTTGCGTTCTGTAGTCAGAACAGAATTGAACCTGAAAAGGCCCGGTTTGAAGATCTGGCCGCCTACATCAGCCCTCAGTTACCCGGTATGCCCTTTCCCGTGGCCAGCGCCACACTCCAGCTGCGCCTGTCGGCGATCCGTCTCTGGTATGACTTTCTGATGTACCAGGATCTCTGTCTGGTGAATCCGCTGCCCCGCTCCGGTACGCCTGGCATGCTGAGTTCTGGCAGAGGGCTGGTTCCCCGCGTCGTGAAACTGCCACGGATCCCTGACGATGCGCAGTGGCATGCTTTTCTTTTTCATGCTGCCTCATCCCCGCTTCGTGACCGCCTGATGCTGGCATTAACCTACTACGGTGCGCTGCGGCGATCTGAAATTACCTCATTGCGTGTCGACGACCTCGACTTTGCTCACCGGCTTATCCGTATCCGGGCAGAAACCACCAAGAGCCGGCGTGAACGCATCGTCTGCTACAGCCCGGCCGTGGCGCCCGTGCTGGCGGCCCATCTTTTGCAGATGAAACGGGAAGGGATCGCCAGAGGTGCCCTGTTCCGTTCTGAGTCCGACCGCAATCAGGGCGCGCCGCTTTCATTCTGGACCTGGAGCAAAACGGTACGGAACTGGGCACTGATGTCAGGGCTACCGGACATATCAACGCATACCTTTCGGCACCTGCGTCTCACACATCTGGCCCGCGCGGGCTGGAAGCTGCACGAGCTGGCTAGCTATGCGGGACACCGCGATCCAGGAACTACCCAGATTTATATCCACCTTTCAGGAAAAGACCTGGCCGCCAGGATGGCGGGTGCGATAGAAACGGCAGATATCAGAATGGCGAACCTCATCTTCAGCCCGGAGAAATAGCATGGGACAAATTACACCTATCGGGAACAGCTGGTGTCCCTTCAACCCCGCTAAGTACCGGCTTGGGAATTCACTGAACACGGCTGAACGGGCGGCGCTTGCCAGCTCTCACCGCCGGTCCAAAATCCTCAGGATGGATCCTGCTCCAGATCTAATCAGGCCGCTTACAGATATTGCCGCCGCAAGCGGGTGCAGCAAAAAAATCGTCGGTCTGGTTATGGCAGGGTTGCTGCGTGAGATGCATTTATCCGGCCAGCCCTGCTGGTGCTGGTCGCAGGAACGATGGCAGACGCTTTGTCTGGAAGTCAGTATAGGCCGTCCCTTGATGACCGACTTTGCCTGGCATATGGGAGGTCTGCATGAGCCGCTCAGCCTTCCTGATATCCGTAAACCCGCCCTCTATGCCTGCGCCATCTTCGGCCAGACCTTTTACTATCAGGAACTGCACAGGCTGACCGATACCCTGACGTCGCTGGGTTATGCTTCGGGCAGCCAGAAGGAGCACTTGTCAGGCTTACTGGCAACACTGATGATCATGAACAGGGATCCACGGCTTGAGACGTTTAAGCCTGAACTGCTCTGGAAGGCACAGAACAGCATCGATAACGCTACATCCCGTTACGTCGGCCGGGTGTCACACGGGCTCGCTGCGCTGGGCATTATCAGCGCTCCGATGAGGATGCGAAACTATACGAAGTGGTATGAAAAGCCAGTCGAAGGAATAGATCCCGCCTGGGTGCACTGGTGTCGACGCTGGCGGGAAACATCTGTACTCAGACCGCGTAGCCGTGAAAACCAGTACAGTTTTATTCTGCGCTGCGGCCTCTGGCTGGCAAGGGAGCATCCGCTGGTGCGGGAACCGGCAGACTGGACGTTGGAAATCTGCGCCAGCTTCATCGCTGCAGTAGGCCGGTTGAACGTGGATGAGCTTCAGCTGGGTACGGAAAGAGGTGTCAGGAAGTCGGTGCGTTCCGGCGAACCTATGATGCCCCACTCCCGCGCAGGAATCATTTACGCTCTTCGTCGTTTTATGATTGATTATGAAAACTGGGGCTGGGGAAGACTTCACTTCAGCCCTGCCCGTCACCTTTCGACACCCGACACTGCCCTGTTCCGCCGCGGGGTCAATCCATGGGTTATCGACGACCCGGTCTGGCTGAAGCTCATCTGGGCCAGCCTGAATCTGCGTCAGGAAGACCTGCTGACTGAAATCCATTATCCGCTGGCCATGCTGCAGGCGATGGCCGTTATCTGGACCCATGCCGGGCTGAGGAAAAACGAGCTACTGCGTCTCACAACAGGCTGTATTACGCCGCAGGCAGATGAAATTGTGAAAGATGACGGCAGCGTCATACCTCCCGGGACCCTGTGCTACCTGCGTATCCCCGCAGGGAAGACTTCAAAAGCCTATGTTAAACCCGTGGCGGCCGTGGTGAAAAAATATGTCGATATCTGGCTGGCCGAACGACCGACAGAACAGGCCATGCTGGCCGATGAGCGGACCAGTGAGAAAGTCCGGTTTCTGTTTCAATACCGGGGGAAACCCTCCTGCAGCGCTATCATAAACCGCACGCTGATACCGATGCTGTGTGCAAGAGCCGGCGTCCCCGTCGAGGACAGCGGTGGCACAATAACCAGTCACCGGGGGCGGGCCTCAGCAGTAACCGCGCTGGCGAGCGTTCCGCAGGGGATGTCGCTGTACGAACTGATGCAGTGGACCGGGCACTCAACGCCCCAGTCCACCATGCACTATCTTCGCATCCGCCCGACTCAGCTGGCTGCCTCGTTCGTAAAAGCTGACAGGGTTGCTCACATGATCAGCGTGCTGATCGACCACGATCCGGAAGCCGCCAGCCTGACCGGCGCCGCGACGTACTATGATTTGGGCGATTCCTACTGCACCAACCCCTTTTGGAGCAGCTGTCAGCACCGGATGGCCTGTATCGGTTGCGATTTTAATTTGCTGAAACAGAGCGCGCGCGGACTGGTACTGGAAAGCAAAGTCTCTGTCAGACGTTACCTTGAGGAAGTGCCGCTCACACCTGATGAGAGAGCCATAGTGGAGCAGGACGCAGAGAAAATTGAACAGGCTCTTAAAAGGTTGCCCCTTAAACCCGAAGAGTAAACGGCCCGCTTTGTGCCAACAGCGGAAGTTGTTAACATTCTGCTCTGTGTCAATCAACGGGAGCAGTTCAAAGTGTAGTTTTGATGCGAATGAATATGTTAGGTTATACAAATCTCACTATGAGTTATTTAGTACAACTGACCTGCCCCCAGTATTAGATACAACCTTCAGTTAGTAATGTCGGTTGATTTTTCTTCATGCCTCCCGTTTCGC